>NZ_JBFRVF010000090.1:0-15689 GCF_041475025.1 Vibrio sp. 10N.222.49.C12
CGCCATGCTCGGCGCACCAAAAAAAAAGCGCCGACATGATTGTCGGCGTTTTTGCTATAGGTATGATGAGCGGGAGGTAGTAACTACTTCGCCATGGTGCTCAAAAACTCGGCTTCGAACTCTTCATCGGCTTCTCGGGTTAGGCATTCCACCAGCCAGTCGATGCTTTGGTGGTCTAGCTTACTGTTGACCACAAAGGCTTGCTTTACGCCAGACTGACCCAGCTTGGCAGAGCCGTAGTTCTTGAATGATTTATTGCCATGATAATGGAGTGATTTGATCGCCTCCGCGTTAGGTTCTGGTAATGCATCGAGGGTATTAGCAAGCTGAATCACCAACTCCATTGGGTTCTTAGAGGAAGATATTCGATACAGAAAACCGCCCTCCACTCTTTGGCGAACCCAGTAATCAAAGCCACTGCAGTCCATCACTTTGTCGCTGACCAGTGCGGCTTCACTACGATAACCACACGGCTCTACGACAACAGGTGTGTGTTTGAATTCTGGCTGGCCTGATGCAGCATCGGTATGAGGCAAGATCAAGTCACATGGTTTACTGTCTTTGGCGGTCGGTGCGTTCCAGTGAATCGGCATGAAGACTTGTTCACGGCGCATCTCTTTGGTCACCACTAAGCGGGCTTGGCACTCCCCTTGTGCGCTGCGCACTTTCACCACTGGATTAATAGTGGCGTGGTTGAAAGCATCTAGCCCAAACTCATCCAAGTTCAGTTCTGAAACGGTATCTGGGTGCATCGCAACAAAAGGCTCAGGGGTATGCTCACCTAAACCTGCCGCCAAGCCTGTGCGGCTCATGGTGTGCCATTGGTCTCGGATTCGCCCTGTGTTCATGATAAGTGGGAATTCAAGGCTGGTATCGGCAATCGGTTTGTCGTGCTCAACTGCAATAAACTGCGCTTTGCCTGATTCGGTAAAGAACTCACCATTGGTGAACATGCGCTGTTCGATGATCTCAGGTTGATACTCAAGTACTGGCCATTGCTGTGGAGTGAGTTCGCCATAGCCTTTTTCATCCAGTTGCGTGAGTCCAATTAAGCACAAGTCACGCGCTTTACCTGTTTCATTGCCGAGCGCTGTCATCTCGCAATACTCTTTAAAGATCTCACCTTCGTGGCGGAACTCAAATTGCTCTTTGAATCCCATTTTTTGTGCGACTTCTTTTAGAATCCACCAATCGGGTTTGGCTTCCCCTGGGCTTGGTAACACTCGGCGTTGGCGTGAGATTCGGCGTTCAGAGTTGGTCACGGTGCCCGACTTCTCACTCCACCCTTGTGCGGGCAGCACCACATCGGCCAAGCGAGTGGTTTCAGTATCGGCAATACAATCAGACACCACCACAAACGGGCACTTCTCTAATGCGGCTTTGATCTTTTCGCTGTCAGGCAGGCTCACAACTGGGTTAGTTGCCATGATCCACACCGCTTTGATTTTGCCTTCATTCATGGCATCAAACAGGTCAATCGCTTTTAAACCCGCATGTGTTGCTAGGTTGTCGGTCTGCCAAAATTCACTCACGGTTTGGTGTGATTGCGGATCACCAAATTCAAAATGCGCCGCTAAAGTATTGGCTAACCCGCCCACCTCACGTCCGCCCATCGCGTTCGGCTGGCCCGTTACAGAGAATGGCCCCATGCCCGGCTTGCCAATTTTCCCGGTGGCTAAATGGCAGTTAATAATGGCGTTTACCTTATCGCACCCTTGTGTCGATTGGTTCACGCCTTGGGAGTAAATGGTCAGCACCTTCTCGTTCGATGCAAACAAACTGTAGAACTGTTTCAGCTGCTGCTCTGTTAACCCTGTGAGCTCAGGAACGCTTTTGTCGCCCCAGCCTGATTCGGTATAACCTGACTCTGTATAACGATATTGAGTCGCAGATCGAATCGATTCAGTAAAGCCTTGAGTGTGGTTTTCTATATAGTCTGAATCTAGCTTGTCGTTATCGTCGAGATAGCCCAATAAACCATTGAACAATGCGACGTCTGAGCCTGATTCCAATGCCAAGTGAATGTCTGCGATTTCACAGGTATCGGTATAACGCGGGTCGATGACGATAACTTTCAATGCAGGGTTGGCTTGTTTCGCGGCTCTTAATCTTTGGAAAAGTACCGGGTGACACCATGCTAAGTTGGAACCTGTAATCACGACGAGTTCGGCTTGCTCGAGATCTTCGTAGCACACCGGTACTGTGTCTGCGCCAAATGCTCGCTTATGCCCGACCACGGTTGAAGCCATACACAACCTAGAGTTACTGTCGATGTTGCCACTACCAATGAAGCCTTTCATCAGTTTATTGGCAACATAATAGTCTTCGGTAAGCAGCTGACCAGATACATAGAACGCAACCGAATCGGCCCCAAATTCTTCGATGGTTTGATTGAATTTGTCTGCGACCAACTGAGTGGCACTGTTCCAATCTAGCTCTTGTTTTTGCTCATTCTGAATATGAGCAGGCTGTGTAAGACGACCTAAAGGCGTGACGGTGTCGCCGAGCGCAATCCCTTTAGTGCATAGCTTTCCATAGTTTGATGGATGATCTTTATCACCACGCACTTCTAGTTTTCCTAACGATGTCGGTCTCGCTTCTATTCCACACCCTACACCACAATAAGCACAGGTCGATTTTATCCAGCCGCTGTTTGAATCGGTCATCCGTTTCTCGCTCAATTATCCATAATTGTAATAACTGAAAATAAGCAAATAACACGCCACTTCATAGCAATCAACAAGCAAGAAATATTTAACAATAAAAACAAGAGCTTAACAAACACAAACCTATCAGAAATGAGCAAAATAGAAATTAACCACGATAGAAACTTAATTTTTGCACCATCTTGCAGAAAGTTGCACCACAAATGCTCATTTGTATAAATCTAACAAAAAATTTACATACTACTTTAGGGGTAATTATGTGTTACCCTAATTTTTTAAGACATTGAAAAACATGCATTAATTTTTATTTTAATGAACAAACCGTAATCTGGCACCCTCCTTGCTCAACTAAAAACCAAGAGTTGGAAAAAACATTTTTTGTTTTTCTTGATGATTATGAATTGAGTGGAATCTCAACCCGGTATTCATCTGCTAACTACTAGAAATTAGATGCTAGTGATGATAATGCCGAGAATAAGGAATGGATTATGAGCAAGAAGAAAATCGTCGTTGTTGGTAACGGCATGGTTGGACACAAATTTATCGACAACATCCTGCAATCAGACAGTGATGAATTTGATGTGATTACTTTTAGTGAAGAGCCAAGGTTAGCGTACGACCGTGTTCAGCTGACGGCTTACTTTAATGGTAAAAGTGCTGATGACCTGTCATTGACCAGTGAAGAGTATTACCAAAGCAACGGCGTGAACTACTTGTTGAACCAGAAGGTTGCCAAGCTAGACACTGCCAATCAACAAGTCATCACTGAAAGTGGTCACGTTGAAAGTTACGACAAGCTAATCTTGGCGACGGGCTCTTTCCCTTTTGTTCCCCCTATTCCCGGTAACGATCAAGAACACTGTCACGTTTATCGGACTATTGAAGACTTAGACGCAATTGAACTATCAAGCAAAGGTAGCAAATCTGGCGTGGTAATTGGTGGTGGTCTGCTTGGCTTAGAGGCCGCAAACGCAGTCAAAAACCTTGGCTTAGAAACCCATGTGGTTGAATTTGCGCCTCGCCTGATGGCGGTTCAATTAGATGACGGTGGCGGTGCCCTATTACGCAGAAAAATTGAAGACCTTGGTGTGCAAGTTCATACCGAGAAAGCGACCTCTGAAATAGTCGATGGCGAAAATGCTCGCTACCGCATGAACTTCGCCGATGGCACCCATTTAGAAACCGATATGATCGTATTCTCTGCGGGTATTCGCCCTCAAGATGAGTTAGCGAGAAGCTCTGATGTCGAAATTGGCGAGCGCGGCGGTATTGTCATCAACAACCACTGCCAAACCAATATCGAAAACGTCTACGCCATTGGTGAATGTGCCCTTTGGGATAACAAGATCTTCGGCTTAGTGGCGCCCGGTTATTCCATGGCGAAAGTCGCGGCTTCGCATATTGTCTCTGACGGTACTGACGACGCTGCGTTCACTGGCGCCGACATGAGCACCAAGCTCAAACTGCTTGGCGTCGATGTTGCCAGTATTGGTGAAGTGCACGGCAAGACAGAAGGTGCTCAATCGTATACCTACAACGATGAAATAGAACAAGTTTATAAGCGCCTGATCATCTCGGCTGACGGCACAAAGATTGTTGGTGCTGTGTTAGTGGGTGATGCAGAAGCCTACGGTTCGCTACTGCAAATCAAGCAAAATAATATGCCCCTTCCTGAAAACCCATCAGTGCTAATTTTACCTAACGTGGCCGATGGTTCTGGCTCTGCAATGGGTGTTGAAGCTCTGCCTGATAGCGCTGTGATCTGTTCATGTTTTGATGTGACCAAAGGCGATATTAAAGAGGCCGTTTCAGCTGGCTGCACCACGATGGCTGCATTGAAAGAAACCACGAATGCTTCAACAGGTTGTGGCGGTTGTTCTGCCCTTGCGAAACAGGTTCTCGATAGCGAGCTAAGTAACCTAGGTGTGGAAGTCTCTAACGATATCTGTGAGCACTTTGCTTATTCTCGCCAAGAGCTTACCGACATCATTCGCGTCAACAAAATCAAGACCTTCGACGAGCTGTTAGATTCTCACGGCAACGGATTGGGCTGTACTGTGTGTAAACCGGCTGTCGGTTCGATTCTGGCTTCGTACTGGAACGATTACATCCTTGAAGATCAACATATCGAGCTGCAAGACACCAATGACATCTACCTTGGCAACATGCAAAAAGACGGCACTTACTCGGTAGTTCCGCGTATTGCTGGCGGTGAAATCACTCCAGATAAATTGATTGTTTTAGGCGAAGTCGCTAAAGAGTTCGACCTGTACACCAAAATCACGGGCGGTCAGCGTGTCGACTTGTTTGGCGCACAGCTTAACGAACTGCCTATCATCTGGAAAAAGCTGATTGATGCAGGTTTTGAAACGGGCCACGCCTACGGTAAATCGGTTCGTACCGTGAAATCTTGTGTCGGTAGCACTTGGTGTCGATACGGTGTCGACGACAGTGTTGGCTTAGCGATTCGACTTGAGAACCGCTACAAAGGCCTGCGTTCACCACACAAGATCAAGTTTGCGGTTTCTGGCTGTACTCGTGAATGTGCAGAAGCCCAATCAAAAGATTTTGGCATTATCGCCACCGACAAAGGTTGGAACCTCTACATCTGTGGTAACGGCGGTATGCGCCCTCGCCATGGTGACCTTTTCGCTACCGACCTTGATGAAACCACACTCCTTAAATACATCGACCGCGTTTTGATGTTCTACACACGTACCGCAGACCGCTTACAGCGTACATCGGTATGGATGGAGAACCTTGAAGGCGGCATCGAATACCTCAAGCAAGTCGTGATTGAAGACAAGCTCAACGTAGCTGAAGAACTCGAAGCGGACATCGCACTCAACATCGAGAAGTACCAGTGTGAATGGAAAACCACCATTGAAAACCCTGAGAAGATGAAGCGCTTCCAGCACTACATCAACAGTGAAGAAATGGACACTAGCCTCTCTTTCATCAAAGAGCGAGAGCAGCGTTTTCCTAAGCCGAGCTTGAGTGATGCTTCGAATTCAAAACGCGATGAAAAGCTCGCTAAAGCAGACCAAATCGAAGTGACTGAGGTTTCATAAATTTCATCAGGTTCATCAGGTTCATCAATAAAAAAATAAAAACTCAATTTTAGACTAGGAGAAAGTCATGGAAAATTGGACAACCGTATGCAGCACTAGCGATCTAACCCCAAACGGGGGAATTTGCGCCAAAGTAGACGATAACCAAGTGGCTATTTTTTACTGCAAGCGCAGCGACACGCTTTATGGGCTCTCTAATTACGACCCTATCGGCAAGGCGAATGTGATGTCACGTGGTATAATTGGTTCATTAAGCGGAGAACCTTACGTGGCCTCACCCTTATACAAGCAGCATTACCACTTAGAAACTGGTGAATGTCTTGAACAGCCTGAGCTCAAGCTCGTGAAATTTGAAGTTCGCAAACAAGGAGAACAAGTTCAAGTTCTCGCACCACTTACGATCGCCAGTTAACTAAACCGCCGACACCATCATGCAAACGCTTATTAGCGTGCGCAATTTCGGCACAGGGTTTATGCACATTAAAAGCGTTCTAAGTTCGGAAGTAACGCAGGTGCACAAACCGGGTAATTTTCCAGATTTAAAGGATTTAAACCATGGATAACACTAAATTTTCGCTGCTTTCATTTACGGGTAAGATGAAGGTCTTACACCTAAGCTGGATGGCCTTTTTCATTACCTTTGTTGTGTGGTTCAACTTTGCCCCACTGCTGCAAATGGTAAAAACTACGCTTGGTCTTTCTACTGAAGAGATCAAAACCCTCCTGATCCTCAACGTTGCATTGACCATTCCGGCACGTGTCGCAATAGGCATGCTAACCGATAGATACGGCCCAAGGTTGGTTTACTCTTCGCTACTCGCGGTCTGTTCTATCCCTTGTTTCATGTTTGCTCTGGCAGACTCTTTCATTCAAGCAGCAATCGCTCGTTTCCTACTGGGCTTCATTGGTGCAGGTTTCGTTGTCGGTATTCGTCTTGTGTCTGAATGGTTCCCACACAACGAACTGGGTACTGCAGAAGGTATTTACGGCGGCTGGGGTAACTTCGGTTCAGCAGCAGCGGCGTTCACACTTCCAACTCTCGCTCTAGCGTTTGGTGGTGAAGACGGCTGGCGTTATGCGGTCGGTATTACCGGCGTAATGAGCTTAGCGTTCTCGTTTATCTTCTACAAAAACGTGTCAGATACACCAAAAGGTTCGACTTACTTCAAGCCTGCTCAAGTAACAGCAATGGAAGTGACATCAAAGGGTGACTTTTTCTTCCTACTTATTATGAAGATCCCTATGTATGCCGCTTTAGCGCTACTGACTTGGAAGCTATCACCAAGCAACATCAACATGTTGTCTGACATGGCGGTTTACTCTGTGTATGCAGGTTTAGCAGCACTTTACGTGTACGAAGTGTCGCAAGTTTGGAAAGTAAACAAGAACGTATTTAAAGAAGAAGTGCCTGAGATTCACCAGTACAAGTTCAAGCAAGTAGCGGTACTTAACGTATTGTACTTCGCAACATTTGGTTCTGAACTGGCTGTGGTTTCTATGCTGCCACTGTTCTTCTCTGAAACCTTTGAATTAACACCGGTTCTTGCAGGTATGGTTGCATCGGCTTATGCCTTTATGAACCTAATGTCTCGCCCAGGTGGTGGTTGGATTTCAGATAAATTCGGTCGTAAACCAACACTGCTTATTCTAACGATTGGTCTTGCTGTGGGTTACTTCGCAATGGGTCAAGTCGACAGCACATGGCCTGTATGGCTAGCGGTTGTTGCGGCGATGGCGTGTTCTTTCTTCGTGCAAGCGGGTGAAGGTGCGGTATTCGCAACGGTTCCTCTAATCAAGCGTCGTATGACAGGTCAAATTGCAGGTATGACGGGCGCTTACGGTAACGTGGGTGCAGTAGTTTACCTAACTGTGTTGTCATTCGTGAGCTACCAAACCTTCTTCTTAGTGATTGCTGCAACAGCGGTACTTGGCTTTGTGACTCTACTGTTCATGGAAGAGCCTAACGGTCAAATCGCCGAAGTAAACGACGATGGCAGTGTCACGCTGATTAATGTTTCAAGCTAGGTCTGTACTATGAAGCATTGATATTATTGAATCGGGAGAAGCACCTTAGCGGATACATCAATGCTAGGTGCTTCGTTCAAAGGCTCTAAGTTCACTAGGGCTTTTGTTCTTCCTAGGATGTTCTGTCAAGGAAGCGGGAAGAAGAGCAGTTAAGAAGAAGACCAGTTATGACAATTTCATTCAGCCAAGGGCAAGTCATCACGCCAGAATCCAACAACCAGTTAACGCTTAAGTTTGGTGGTTATTCGAATCAAGGCGTACGAGATGAAAACCAAGATGCCATCATTGTAAAACACCCAAAAACTCGCGCAGAGCAAGAGTTGAAAGGCAGTGTTGCCTGCATAGCAGACGGCGCAAGTTGCAGTGAACACGGCCAGAAAGCCAGTCACACCAGCGTGATGCAGTTTATCGACGACTATTACGCAACTCCCCAAAGCTGGAGCATCCAACGTTCGGCGCAAAAGGTCTTAACGTCCCTCAATTCTTGGCTCTTCAACACGTCTGTTTCTAATATTCATCCCGCACAACAAGTGAACCACAATGCCCTCGTTTCGACGTTCAGCAGCGTGATACTCAAATCAAACACCGCGCATATCTTCCACGTGGGCGACAGCCGTATCTACTTACTAAGAGATGGAGAATTACGCCAACTGACCCGCGACCACACGCGTAAAAATATGGGACAGAAGCATTATCTAACACGCGCCTTAGGCATGGACAACCAACTCAACGTTGACTATCAAACCCTACCTATAAAGAAAAACGACTGCTTTATCCTGACATCTGATGGCGTGCACGAGTTTGTCTCTCCCAACACCTTCAAGGAACACATCGACAAACCCGGAGCGGATTTCGAATACGCAGCGCAAACCATCTGTAACACCGCTTTAAGCCACAATAGCTCAGACAACGTGAGTTGCTTGATTGTGCAAGTCAGCCATCTGCCTAAACCTTCGCTGATTGAGTTCCATGAGAAGCTAGCTAAACGTGCCATCCCCCCCGCTTTAAAGCTCGGGCAAAGTATCGACAACTTCATGGTGCTTGAGGTGTTGTATGCAGGATCTAGAAGCCATGTGTATCGTGTGATGCAGAAAGAGACACAGACCGAGTTCGTGCTGAAAGTCCCTTCCGTCCAATATCACGATAGCCCTTCGCAACTCAGAGCTTTCTTTAATGAACAATGGGCGGGGATCTTGTTAAAAAACAAGAGAGTAATGAAGGTTTACCCGACGCCAGAGAACTCGCAATTCTTATACCAAATCTGCGAATGGGTAGAAGGCATCACGCTAAGACAATGGATGTACGACAATCCAAAACCGTCACTCAATGAAGTACGCGACATACTAGAAAAGATCACTCAAGGCATTCGAGTACTGCAACGTGCAGACATGGTGCACCGAGACTTAAAGCCGGAAAACATCATGATTCAACGTGATGGTGAGGTAAAAATCATCGACCTTGGTGCGGTGTTAGTGAGAGGCCTTGAAGAGGGAGAGCTCACCGACAAAGACGACACTCCATTAGGCGCGGTCAATTACATAGCGCCAGAGACCATCAAGCACAACACGGCCACCACAAGCTCGGATCTGTTCTCTATCGCCGTGATCGGCTATGAGATGCTAACAGGTGGATTGCCCTACTCTGAAATGACTGCACAATCGCTTAAGCAATCTCGTCATCATCAGTGGGAATACCAACCCATCACACAGAAACGAGCTGACTTGCCAAGTTGGGTAGATTTGGTGTTACAAAAAGCCTGCGCGGAATCACCAAGCGAACGTCATCAAGTGTTAGGGGATTTTGTGGCAGATCTTTACACACCAAACCAAAGCTTGGTCAAAAGCAAAGCCAAGCAACCTTTGATAAACCGAAACCCGATCCAGTTTTGGAAAGTGTTGGCTTTGTTGCTCGGCATTGTTGCCATTGTAGAAATGGGGTTGTTGCTGAGTTCAAATTAATTACAGGTTCGAGTTAAACGCGAGGCTTCTAGCTAACTGTAAAATTCAAGCTAGCCTCGTTTTACTAAGCTTCTTGGCACTAGCTCAATGCCAGCTTGGTAACGTTTCGCTGACGCGTTCAAAGCCAAAGCAAAAGCACTATCGGCAATCACTTCGAATTGTTGTGGCAGTGAATGGACTTTAAAAGGTAAGAAATCCAATAAACGGTTATCACCAAAGGTTGCCAGCTTTACTT
The DNA here is from genome assembly GCF_041475025.1 of Vibrio sp. 10N.222.49.C12. Lineage (NCBI taxonomy): Bacteria > Pseudomonadati > Pseudomonadota > Gammaproteobacteria > Vibrionales > Vibrionaceae > Vibrio > Vibrio sp. 10N.222.49.C12. Next base: position 9,956 of record NZ_JBFRVF010000090.1, read on the forward strand.
GGCTGATCAGTTCTGGCTTTTCGACCATCACATCCAACACACCTTCTAACAAGGTGTAAGACATGGTCACAATCGCATCGGGCACTGTGCCTTTGGCAATCCAACCCTCAAAAATCTCACGCCCTGATTCTCTGTCAAAGTGCTCACCATAACCGACAACCATCGGCTTGCTGTCTGTTAGCCCTGTTTGTTGAGTATGTGCTTTATTCGCCGCTTCAAAACCCAACTGACGTTCACGTGAAATGTTCAGATCAGGCAGTGCACCAATCAAACCAACACTATGAATACTGTCATCAAGAATCGAGTGGGTCAGTTCAAACGCAGCCTCGAAATCTTCACTGATCACGCAGGCAAAATGCTCATCATCTAAAGGACGGTCAATCGCAATAACGGGTGTGCCTGAGTTTTGCAACTTCAAGTAGAACTCATTGGCGTCTGGCATTGAGCTCGCCACCAGCAAGGCATCAATACGACGGCTAACAAGCGCTTCCGCAACTTTACGTTCAGTTTCAGCGTCATCATCTGAGCAACCAATCAAAATTTGATAACCCACTTTACGTGAGTTCTGCTCTATCAATTTTGCTAAACGCGCGTAACTGCTGTTTTCCAGATCAGGAATAATCAAACCAAATGAACGGCTATTACCAGCGCGCAGCGAGGAAGCAGCATGGTCTGGTCGGTAGTTATACTCTTCCACCACTGCCATCACTTTCTGCTGTGTCTTTTCACTGATTCTGTATTTCTGCGCCTTGCCATTGATCACATAACTGGCTGTCGTTTTCGATACACCGGCTAGTTTGGCAATCTCATCTAGTGTCATATGGGTGACCTGTATTTTGTGCGTAGGATCATATAACCAATGATCTGATCCTCGGATTAGTTGAATTATATGCTGAATCGATTCAGTATAAAAGCTGAAAGGATTCAGCAAAATCTGAAAAGTGACTTCAATCATCCTTTTGAATGGATTGAGCGTCATTTGTCGTGATTCAGCTTCTTGTTGTTAACGAAACTGGAATTACGACACGCAGCAAAACTATTTTGAAAACCAAAATCGGCTTTGCTGAATTTTTTTACACTGAATGCTGAACCGATTCAGCAAGCATAAAGCAGCGGGCAAATATTGCTCTAGACTGAATCGTAGCGATACACAAATTCTCAAGCGATACGCTAAAGAGGCACCATGCTTAAATTATCAAAATCTGACATCACTCTAGGCCAAACTGCCGAAGACAAATTCAAAGCAATCCAAAACATTGCTGGCGACCTGACAGCTAAAGGTTTAGTTGACTCTGGTTACGTTGAAGGAATGCTGAACCGTGAAAACCAGAACTCTACGTTCCTAGGTAACGGCATCGCGATTCCTCACGGAACGACGGATACTCGTGGCCTAGTAAAAGAGACAGGCGTTGCGGTACACCACTTCCCTGAAGGTATTGATTGGGCAGACGGCAACCGTGTTTACGTAGCAATTGGTATTGCAGCTAAATCTGACGAGCACTTAGGCATTCTTAAGCAACTAACAAAGGTTCTAGCGGCAGACGGTGTTGAAGAGAAATTAAAGCAAGCTAAATCAGAAGACGAAATCATCGCCCTACTTAACGGCGAAGTTCAGCTAGAAGCCGACCTAGACGCTTCTTTAGTTCAGCTACTGTTCCCTGCGAGCGACATGATTCAAATGTCTGCCGTTGCGGGTGGCCTACTTAAGAACACAGGTTGCACAGACAACGCATTCGTTGCTGACCTAGTAACAAAAACACCAACTCACCTAGGCCAAGGCCTGTGGTTGTTGGGCAGCGACAAAGGCGTAACACGCACTGGCGTATCTTTCGTTTCAACAGCGAACCATTGTGAATACGAAGGCACACCAGTGAAAGCATTAGTCGCATTCGCAGCTTGTAACAGCGCGCACCAATCTATTCTGGCAAACCTAAGCAAGATGGTTTTCGAAGGTAAACAGCAACAACTGTTAACAGCTGACGCAGCGCAAGTGATTGGCCTTCTGAAAGGTGAAGCGGTTTCTACAGCGTCTCAAGACGATGACAACTGCGCAGTATTCAAAATCAAAAACGCACACGGCCTGCACGCTCGTCCGGGCGCAATGCTAGTCGCTGAAGCGAAGAAGTTTGAATCAACAATCCGCGTGTCAAACCTAGATGGCGACGGAAAAGAAGTGAACGCGAAGAGCTTGATGAAAGTGATCGCTCTTGGCGTTAAACACGGCCACCAGCTTCAGTTTGTTGCTGAAGGTGAAGACGCAGCACAAGCACTTGAATCGATTGGCAAAGCTATCGCTTCAGGCCTTGGCGAAGGTTAAGGAGTCGATATGTCTGATAAACAAATCAAAGCCGTTACTGTAACGCTTAACCCTGCTCTAGACCTGACAGGTGCTATCGACGCACTTAACGTGGGTTCAGTGAGCCTAGTAAACAAAGGCTCTTTGCACGCAGCGGGCAAAGGCGTAAACGTCGCAAAAGTTCTTTCAGAGCTTGGCGCGAAAGTGACCGTAACAGGTTTCCTTGGTCGCAATAACGAAGAAGCGTTCTGCCAACTGTTTGAAGAGATGGGTGCAACTGACCGCTTCATCCGTGTTAATGGCGCAACTCGCATTAACGTGAAATTGGTAGAGAATTCAGGCCAAGTAAGCGACATCAACTTCCCAGGTGTTCCTGTTGATGCTGACGCGATTAAAGCGTTCGAAGAAACCCTATTAGAACTTGCTGAAACGCACGATTATTTCGTCATTGCAGGCAGCTTGCCACAAGGTATCTCTCCTGAGCTTTGCGCTTCTTGGGTTCAACGCTTACACGATTTAGGTAAGAAGGTGCTATTTGATAGCAGCCGTGACGCACTTAAAGCCGGTATCAATGCACAACCATGGTTAATCAAACCAAACGATGAAGAGCTGTCTCAGCTGTTCAATGCAGAGCTGACAACTCGTGACCAATGCCAACACGCGGGCCAAGCCCTAAGTGAAAAAGGCATCGAGAATATCGTGGTATCACTTGGCGCTGAAGGCGTGATGTGGCTTAACCAAGGTGAATGGTTACATGCTCAACCACCGCGCATGCAAGTAGTAAGCACGGTAGGCGCAGGTGACACATTGGTTGCTGGTCTATGTTGGGGTCAAATGCAACAGATGCCAAAACCAGAACTTATTAAATTCGCAACCGCCCTATCTGCTCTAGCAGTTTCACAGGTAGGCGTGGGCATCACCAGCCAACAAGAGCTGGATTCAGTACTACAAAATATCCAATTACAGGCGCTTAGTGCTCCAACTAGCCAGTTAGACACAAGCAAATAGGACAAAAGGTTTATTATGAATATTACCATTATCACAGCTTGCCCAAGTGGCGTAGCAAACAGCATCATCGCCGCGGGCTTGTTAGAGCAAGCGACAAAAGCACTGGGTTGGAACGCCGCTATTGAATGTCAATCAAGCGTGTTACCTGATTCAACCGTATCGCAAGACGCTATCGACAGCAGCGACGTTGTAGTTATCGCAGCTAACAAAAATGTTGATAAAGCACGTTTTGTTGGTAAGAAAGTGTACCAAGCGGCTATCTCTGAATGCACAGCTGATGCAAAAGCATTCCTAGAGAAAGCGGTAGCAGAAGCAACGGTATTAGACGCTTCTCAAGTTGAGACTACAGTGGAAGTTACTGGTACTTCTCCAGCGACAGGCAGCAAAAAGATCGTAGCGATTACCGCTTGCCCAACGGGTGTTGCACATACCTTTATGGCCGCTGAAGCGCTTGAAGCTGAAGGCAAACGCCTAGGTCACCAAATCAAAGTAGAAACTCGCGGCTCTGTAGGTGCAAAAAACCAACTGACAGACCAAGAAATCGCAGACGCTGATCTTGTTATCATCGCAGCCGACATTGACGTTCCTCTGGATCGTTTTAACGGCAAAGCGCTATACAAAACGACAACGGGTCCTGCGCTTAAGAAAACAAAGCAAGAGATGGAAAAAGCATTCGCAGAAGCTAAACCATACCAACACACTGCTTCTTCAAATTCAGCGCCTGCTGACGAGAAGAAAGGCGTGTACAAGCACCTAATGACAGGTGTTTCACACATGCTTCCTGTGGTGGTTGCGGGTGGTTTGATCATTGCACTCTCTTTCGTATTCGGTATCGAAGCGTTTAAAGAAGAAGGCACGTTAGCAGCAGCACTGATGACTATCGGTGGTGGTTCTGCATTCGCACTGATGATTCCTGTTCTTGCTGGTTTCATTGCATTCTCGATTGCTGACCGTCCAGGTCTGGCTCCAGGTCTAATCGGCGGTATGCTGGCTAGCTCAACGGGCGCAGGTTTCCTAGGTGGTATCGCAGCAGGTTTCATTGCCGGTTACACAGCGAAATTCATTGCCGACAAAGTTCAACTTCCACAATCCATGGAAGCCCTCAAGCCAATCCTGATCATTCCGTTTATCGCGAGTTTGTTCACTGGTCTTGTGATGGTTTACATCGTAGGTGGCCCTGTTTCTGGCGTGATGAGCGCAATGACAACTTTCCTAAACAACATGGGAACGTCTAACGCGATTCTTCTGGGTGTGATTCTAGGTGCAATGATGTGTTTCGACCTTGGTGGTCCGGTAAACAAAGCAGCTTACACATTCGGTGTTGGTCTACTGGCTTCGCAAACTTACGCACCAATGGCAGCAATCATGGCAGCAGGTATGGTTCCAGCTCTAGGTATGGGTCTTGCGACTTTCCTAGTGAAAGACAAGTTTGAAGCGGGCGAACGTGAAGCAGGTAAAGCATCATTCGTTCTTGGCCTATGTTTCATCTCTGAAGGTGCGATTCCATTCGCAGCGAAAGATCCAATGCGTGTTATCCCAGCTTGTATGGCAGGTGGCGCACTAACTGGCGCTCTATCAATGATGTTTGGTGCTCAGCTAATGGCTCCACACGGCGGTCTATTCGTACTACTGATTCCTGGTGCTATCTCTCCAGTTCTAATGTACCTATTGGCGATTGCAGCAGGTACAGCGGTAACAGGCTTTGGTTACGCGGCTCTTAAAAAGATGAGTGACTCTAAGGTAACTGCAGAGGCTTAATCCCCCTACTCTGGTTAACGGTTCAGCCCGATAACCAGAGGCTCTTGATAACCGGTTTCTTGGTAAAACGGCTCCTTAAAACAAAGGCTCCTCATTTGAGGAGCCTTTTTATTGTTCATGTATTTTCCGGTCGGAATGAGTTAAGTGCAATATTGGTATATTTGATTAGCTAGTAAGCGTTTCTTCAAAGACACCCAATTCACGACCAAGCCAGATCGCTCGTACTGTGTGATCCAAAGTTTCTTCACCGCCAGTTACAGGGTGAATAAGCACCGACATATCACCGCGTTCTTGCTCAAGCCATTCAACAATGCCCGACTCTTTGTTCGCAAAGTGAATCTCAAACATTGGCATCTTATGTGGACCAACCAAACGCTGTATTAGTGGAAAAACCTCTAATACATCTTTACGTTCCGATAGAATTTTCTGACGCAGTGTTTCTGCCTGCTCTGCAAATCGCAGAGGGAAATAGATATGACCGTGGTACATGGCACCATCCTTTAGAATTATGATGTCGCGATTTTATACCTAAACCGCCTTTAATAGCCAAACCTAAATAGGTGAGCTTGCTTTCGGAAGGATCAATTTGAAATGGGAAAACTAGAGTTTGTTACTCGAACGAATCGAAAACAAACTCTAGTGATATTGACTATTTCCCTATCTGGCAGGGTA
>NZ_JBFRVF010000091.1:0-39904 GCF_041475025.1 Vibrio sp. 10N.222.49.C12
GCAGAGGCTTTTTCGAGGATTAGGCAGGCTTGTTTGAATCTCTTAAAGAGTGAAAAGGTAAGTGTTCACCAAACCCTATTGACATAAAAACTGTGACCTCTAGCACTTGATCTCACTTTAGGTATTGAGTGATCATTTTAAAGCTTCATCATAGTTGCATGACTAGAAAAAAAGCTCCTAAATACCAAGACGCACCACCTAAAGTCTCTGATTTGAATGAGGCTAAGGTGCTTATTGGTGAGCTGTGGGAACAGCTCCGACATTATGAAGATAAGCTAACCACTAGCTCCAAAAACTCTTCAATATCGCCCTCATCAGACACCCCCCAAGCTTGCCATGAGCGAAAAAGCTGAAAGCTCTGGTGGTCGCAATTCGAGAGGAGCTAAACAAGGCCATACAGGGCATCAACGAAAGCTCTCCCCATTAAAAAGCACGGATACCATTATTGATTGTTTCCCGAATGCTTGTCCTTGTTGCGCTCAGTCTGACATTGATGTTAATGATGGTCCTTACTACCGACACCAAGTCTTTGATATTCCCAAGCCCACTGTCGATATCACCGAATACCGTTTATTTTCAGGTCAATGTCGGCACTGCAAAGAAATCGTCAAGGCTCAAAAGCCTGACTATGCATCGCAAGGGATTATTGGGCCGAACTTATTAAGTTACATTGGGGTTCTTGCGGGGCAATATCATCCCAGTGTTCGGAAAATCCAATCTCTGCTCAAAGAACAGCTTGGCACAACCTTTTCGGTTGGCGCGATTAGTGAAGCGCAAACGAAAGTCGGTTCAATGCTAACGCCATTGCATCAAGCGATAAAACAAGCGTTAAAGAAAGCGCCTTTGATTCATGCTGACGAGACCTCTCATCACCGAAATGATGAAAAGAGCCTTCGTTGGTGTTGGTTAGTGGCAAGTGACGACCTTGTCTATGAACAAATTCTGTATTCGCGCTCGACCTCATCAGCGAAAAAGGTCATTGATGAAGACTATACCGGCATTGTGGTCAGCGACCAATGCCCAAGCTATAACTGGATAGCCGCAGACCGTCATCAGTTATGTTGGGCACATGTGAAACGTAACCTTCAGCAAATGGCGGATTATAGTGGCGGTGGCCACACAGCTTATATTGGCAAACATCTTTGTTTGCTGACGAACGCCATTTTCCATACTCGGCATCGTTATGAACAAGATGAGTTAAATTATGCGCTGTACTTACGAAGAATGCGTAGGTTGCAGAAATCGTTCGATCATTGGTTGAGCAAAGGGACAGATGTCATGGTCAAACGGTATCGGGGACGATGCAAGTTATTGCTCAAACATAGAGAAAGCTTGTGGGTTTTCCTCAAGAAAACGTCAATCCCCTTAACCAATAATGAAGCTGAGCGATGTATTAGAGGCTTTGTAATCCAAAGGAAAATCAGCTTCGGAACGACCTCGGATGCAGGCGATAAATTCCGCAGTAGGATTCATACCCTCATCGAAACCTGCAAAAAACGTGGCTTATCGGCAATGTCAGTGTTAAGTGAGTTCATCACGGCTGTTGTGGCGAAGAAACCGTACCCCAACGTCTTTGATCTATAGGTTGCTCTCATCCCCCGTTAATATCAAGTCAAGTTACCTTGGTGAACGATTACGTGAAAAGAGCTTTAAAGGTGGAATTAGCCACAAAAGGATGATGTGCGCGATGGATGAAGACTACTTAAGCAAGGTTCTGGGGAGCCTTGAATGACGGGCTTGTTCATGCGATTTCCGTGCTTATCTGTTAGAACTGTGCCGTTGTATCGTTTTAAACCTGGTGCGCAAATGGTCGACGCACCCGATGAGTGGCAGTGGTCGAGCTGGCACAATATGGTTGGGAATAGTTCGTCTCCGGATTGGTTATCGACTGATGCGATACTGTTGCAATTTACTAGCTACAGAGATAAAGCGGTCGATGCTTATAAAAGGTTTGTTGCAGAGGGTGTTGGTGTAGAAGTGTGGCCAAATTTACGTCAGCAAGTCTTCCTTGGAGACGAGGCTTTTGTCGCTAAACACCTAGCTATACAAAATGATTTGCAGGGTGATTTGCGAGAGGTCCCTCTTAAACAGCGCCGAACAAAACCTAAAACACTTTCCGAATATAATCATGAAGCAGTAGATCGCAGTAGTGCGATGATAAGTGCCTACGCCTCCGGAGGTTATACATTGCAGCAAATCGCTGATTATTTTGGTGTTCGCTATTCAACAGTGAGTCGCATGATTAACGCGACTAAGCAGTGATTATGTTCAGATGGCTGTTTGCGAATCGTCAAGCCTATTGGGGAGATCGTCGGTGATCCTTTTTTGTTCAATAAAATCGGCGAGTTAGCATAGAGAGTGTCTCAGGCAGAGACAGATTTGAGACACTTTTTTGAAGCACATTTAGCGCCCAATAGACGGTTTTTCCAGTGGATAGCGTAATCTCATACGTTGTTGGTAGTGTCAGTGCTGTGTTAATTTGGCTTAATTATCCTGATAGCTGATAGCTGATAGCTGATAGCTTGTCTCTTGATCACAAATTGGGCTCAAGGATACTTGTCATGCCAGAGTGCTTTTATCGGGCATCTGCTTTTATAAAAGGTCCCCGATAAAAGCACTCGGGAACGACGATTATCATTCACGAACATTAAAGTAACACTCTTAAAGGCCAACATAGCGCTCATTTTCCAAAATAAAAAATTCAAATAAAATAGTTAGGCAACGTCAATTATGATCAAACACTGTTTATTTCCTGCAGCGGGCTACGGCACGCGCTTTTTACCTGCTACAAAATCTATGCCTAAAGAAATGATGCCTATCGTGAATAAGCCGTTGATTGAATACGGCGTAGATGAGGCCATTCAAGCGGGCATGACCAGCATGGCGGTGGTCACCGGCCGTGGCAAAAGCTCGTTGATGGATCACTTTGATAAGAACTACGAGCTTGAGCACCAAATCCAAGGCACCAATAAAGAGCCTTTATTGGATGATATTCGCTCTCTGATTGATTCGGCTCAGTATACGTTTATTCGCCAACGTGAAATGAAAGGGCTAGGGAATGCTATTTTAACGGGCAAAGAACTGGTGGGCGATAACCCGTTTGCTGTGGTATTGGCCGATGACCTTTGCATTAATGAAGACCAAGGTGTACTGGTACAAATGGCAGCACTGTATCGCCAGTTCCGTTGCTCCATTGTTGCGGTCGAAGAGGTGCCAGAATCGGAAACCCACAAATACGGTGTGATTGCGGGTGAGCATTTGAGTGATGACCTGATTCGCATTACCGATATGGTCGAGAAGCCAGAGCAAGGAACCGCGCCAAGTAACTTAGCGATTATTGGTCGCTATATTCTAACTCCAGATGTCTTCGATATTTTGGAAGACACACAGCCGGGTAAAGGCGGTGAAATCCAAATTACGGATGCGCTTTTAGAGCAAGCCAAAAATGGTTGTGTGATTGCGTACAAGTTTAAAGGTAAGCGTTTTGATTGCGGTAGCGTCGATGGCTATATCGAAGCGACGAACTACTGTTATCAAAATGTCTACCTCAAAGGCAACAAAGCCGAAATGGATAAAACAGCAACTGAAAAGGTGTAGCGCATATAAGTTCGATCAATCGTGATAGTTTTTATCTTTATTGCTGTCGCTTCATTGTTCCACGGAATCACCTTTTTCTAACAAACCCCAAGGCTTAAATTAATGTCATTGTTTGAATACTTTGTCGAACTTTCTCTGTTCTTCTTCCTTTCGTTGGCGGTGTTGTACTGCATGCGCAAAGTGGGCTACGCCATTGGCTTAGTTGATAAACCCAACGCTAGAAAACATCATGAGGGTGTGGTCCCTTTGGTGGGCGGTATTTCCCTTTGTATTACCTTGTTGTACTTCTTCTACGTGAGTGCGTCAGAAATCAATAACATAGAGGTAATCGCCACGTGCTTAACGATACTGGTGCTGATCGGTGTGGCAGATGACCGCTTCGATATCAGTTTTAAACTTCGCATGGTTGTGCAAGCTGTCTTGACGCTGATCGTAATGCATTATACCGGGCTAACGCTTTCTCATGTTGGTAATGCGTTTGGGTTTGGTGTTTGGGACTTTCCGGTTGCCATCGATTATGTTGTTACCATATTAGCTGTGATCGGTGCAATTAACGCTTTTAACATGGTTGATGGTATTGACGGGCTATTGGGTGGTTTAAGCATAGTGGTGTTTGCCTCGTTAGGTGTGCTGTTCTATGCCCATGGCCTTGAGTTTTATACCTTCTTTATGGCAGTAATGGTGGTTATCTTACTTCCCTTCGTGCTGTTTAATTTGGGGTATTTTGGCAAACTACGTAAAGTGTTTATGGGCGATGCCGGTAGCATGATGATCGGCTTTCTCGTGATCTGGATTTTAATCCGAGGAACACAGCCTGAACACGGCCACTATACGATTCGTCCGGTGACGGCATTGTGGTTAATTGCGGTGCCTTTGATTGATATGATGGCCATTATGATCCGTCGTATTCGAAAAGGGCACTCTCCGTTCCAACCTGACCGCGAGCATTTTCACCACATTATGCAGCGTATCGGCTTTACCCCTCGTGAGTCGTTAGTGGTGATCTGTTTGGTACAGTTGCTGTACTCAACGTTGGGGTTATTGGGCGAATACTTCCAAGTGCCAGAATACATCATGTTCTACACCATTGTTGTGTGTTTCTTCCTCCACACCTACGCGATGACACACTCGTTTAAAATGGCGAAGATTGTAAGAAAGTGGAAGAAGTTAGAAGCGAAATAGTTTGATGTGTCGTTAACGGACAAGTCTACTATCGCAGTGCTTAGCTGGGTAAATTAGAGAGTTAAAGCAGTTAAGTTACAATAGCTCAAACTAAGACAAATATAGAAAAAGAGCCCAATCTTATCGAGATTGGGCTCTTTTGCGTTTAGCTTGAGAAGTTTTAGACTTGAGTGCTTTTGCTCTTAATCATCTTCACTTGAAAACCTAAGCCATTAATACACTGTTAATCACTAGTAGAGTTTTTCTGGAAGGTTACGCAAACTTCTAATCCAGCTGGTGATGCGCCAAACATAGCTCATAGCTACAGTGTATGAAGCAAAACAAATCATAAACAGGATGAACATGGTCGATTCAGCAATTTCTAGGAACTCTCCGTAGATACCGAAGCCAGCGAAGCTACTTGCGATAGCACAAATGATGGCCAGGGTTTGTCGCGATGTAAAACCAAGGCGTTGGAAGATGTGGTGTAGGTGCTCTCTGTCGGGCTTGAAAGGGGAGTCACCGCGGCGTACGCGTCTGAACATGATGGCAGCCATGTCCATCAGCGGAACAGCAATTAACCACAGTGCAGTAATCGGTCGCATCATAGCTTCTGATGGATCTTGGCTTGCGCCCAGCAGTAACCAAATCACAGTAAAGCCAATCATCATGCTGCCAGCGTCGCCCATAAAGACCTTACGCTCTCGCCCAAGAATGCCTAAGTTCATTAAGATATAAGGGATGGTTGCGACAATGAACACCACGCATAAATACGCTAAGCCATGTTGGCTGTCGACTTGAAGTAAAACGGCGATACCGCCAAAAGTTACAATAGCAAGCCCACCTAACAATCCATCAATGCCGTCGACCATGTTGAACGCGTTAATCGCGCCAATCACTGCGAGTATGGTTACTACAGGGCTCAGGAAGCCTAAATGCAGGTCGCCAGTACCAAACAGGTTACCAATGTTATCTAATCGAATGTCGGCGAAATACATCATGCCGATGGAGAGAATTGCTTGCACCACCAGTCGTATTTTGAAGCTAATGTCGAATTTGTCATCAAGCGCCCCGATAATAATAAGAGCAATAACAGAAGCTAAAAAGAGTGGGCTATGCGGGATGACGTCTGGATGGGTAACGATGAATTGGCCAATGGTTAAGCTGATCGCTATACCACCTACCAATGGGATCGCACCAGTGTGTAACTTTCTCTCATTCGGTTTATCCACTAAGCCAATGGATTTTGCCACTTTTCTCATCAAAAAGAGTGAGGAAAAGGAGAAGAAGCCAACAAATGATAGCTCTAATAACATAATGAACTCTAGCCAATTTTTTGTAGGAGTTTATTTGCGTGTATCTTACGCTAAAACTATCAATATGTACACCTGGTTGAGTATGTTTTGTTCTGTGCATTTTGAATGTGACATTTGGTTTTAGTATGTAATTGAACGTTGATTAAGAATGGTGGCTACGATGTTTTGGCTAGTATTATTGCTTAAGCTTTGTAGGTGCCTTAAACACAAAATGACGCTTTTTTTCACATTCGTTCATCCTACCTGCGCCCTTTCTTGATCTTCCACTACAGTTTTGACTGTAAACTGTAGTAAAATTACGCTAATTTGTTTTTATACCGATTTATTTTGAATTGAACGAGGTCAGTCCTATGTCAGCTAAGAAGCCAATGGCTCTAGTGATCCTTGACGGTTACGGTTACCGTGAAGACAACCAAGACAACGCTATCGCGAACGCTAAGACTCCAGTTTTAGACGGTCTTATTGCTAACCAACCTAACACGCTAATCTCGGCTTCTGGCTTAGATGTAGGCCTACCTGATGGCCAAATGGGTAACTCTGAAGTGGGTCACACCAACATTGGTGCGGGTCGCGTGGTATACCAAGATCTTACTCGTATTACTAAGTCAATTTCAGATGGTGAGTTCGGCCAAACTGAAACGCTAGTGAACGCTATCGATAAAGCGGTGAAAGCTGAGAAAGCGGTTCACATCATGGGCCTTATGTCTCCAGGTGGCGTTCACTCTCATGAAGATCACATCTACGCAGCTGTTGAAATGGCAGCAGAGCGTGGCGCAGAGAAAATCTACCTACACGCATTCCTAGACGGCCGTGATACGCCGCCACGTAGCGCAGAAAACACACTAGCACGCTTCCAAGAACTGTTCGCTAAGCTAGGTAAAGGCCGTGTGGCTTCGCTTATTGGTCGTTACTACGCAATGGACCGTGATAACAACTGGGATCGCGTTCAAGAGTCTTACGACCTGCTGACTCAAGCAAAAGCAGAATTCACGTTTGATACAGCGGTTGCTGGCCTAGAAGCGGCTTACGCTCGTGATGAAAACGATGAGTTTGTAAAAGCGACAGAAATCAAAGCAGAAGGCGAAGAGTCTGCCGCTATCGTAGATGGCGATGCAGTTATCTTCATGAACTACCGTGCCGACCGTGCTCGTGAAATTACACGTGCATTCGTTCCTGATTTCGATGGTTTTGCTCGTAACGTATTCCCAGCGATCGATTTCGTGATGCTGACTCAATACGCAGCAGACATCCCGCTTCTATGTGCATTCCCACCGGCTTCTCTAGAGAACACTTACGGTGAATGGCTATCGAAGGAAGGTAAAACGCAGCTACGTATCTCTGAAACAGAGAAATACGCGCACGTTACTTTCTTCTTCAATGGCGGTATCGAAGACGAGTTCGAAGGTGAAGAGCGTCAACTTGTTGCTTCTCCAAAAGTAGCAACTTACGACCTACAGCCAGAAATGAGTGCACCAGAGCTAACTGAAAAGCTTGTTGCCGCAATCAAAGGCGGCAAATACGACGCGATCGTTTGTAACTTCCCTAACTGTGACATGGTTGGCCACACTGGCGTTTACGATGCAGCAGTTAAAGCGGTAGAGTCGCTAGACGAATGTCTTGGTAAAGTGGTTGAAGCAATCAAAGAAGCTGACGGCCAACTGCTAATCACAGCTGACCACGGTAACGCGGAAATGATGGTAAACCCAGAAACGGGCGGCATCCACACTGCACACACTAACCTACCAGTGCCACTTATCTACGTAGGTAACAAAGACGTTGAGTTCAAAGAAGGCGGTAAGCTGTCTGACCTTGCACCAACGATGCTTTCTCTGTCTGGTATCGCAATCCCTGCTGAGATGTCAGGCGATGTGATCGTTAAGTAATCACTTAACTTTCATCGAATACTAGAACGGCTACGCGTGAGTGTGGCCGTTTTTTTGTATCTGGAATTTGAGTATAGATGCGGGGTGCGAGTAAACGGGATACGAAGAGCTTAAGGGCAGGAATTGGGTGAGAGAAATATGCAGAGGGGAACAGAAGGGCACGACCTTAAATAAAAGACGAAAAGAACGGCCTTGATGAATATCGAAAGAGTGACATTGCTTGAATGATTAGGTAGCTTAAGGCTCATACTATACTTATCTTTTACCTTATCTCTAGGCTGTTTATATGAACTCAAACCCAGACCGTTGGAAGCAACGACTGCAAAACTTAATGAAAGCGCAGCAAAGGCTTGAGAGAGCGTGCTCACAAGATAGCTACAATGAGTTAGAGCTCGCTGGGTTAGTACAAACTTTTGAATTTTCTTTCGAACTGACATGGAAGACCCTTAAAGACTTACTTGAGTTTGAAGGGTTTGATGTGGCTTCGCCGAGGAGCGTTTTTCGTACGGCCTTAGAAGCTAAGCACCTGTCTTCGGAGCAGTGTGAGATTATGCTTGAAGCACTCATAAAACGAAATTTATTGTCCTACACCTATGATGAGGAAAATGTCCTTGAAGCTCAGTCACTGATCTTAGAGTCATTTTCACCAGTGATAGGGCAAGTCACACTCTATTTAAAGCTTAAATGTGATCAAGAGGGTCAATGCGAACAAGAGGTTAAATGTGATCGATAGTTATTTGGGTAAACCAGACTCGGTCGGCCTTAAGCCTCATCAGTATCAGCTGATTGAGGATATTGTTTTGAACCATGTCTCAGTCATTCATGCCTGGGTATTCGGTTCTAGAGCCCTTGGAACTTATAAAGATAACTCCGACATCGATATTGTTATCGAGGGGCACGGTATTTCGTTAAGTGTCGTCGCAGGCTTGCAAGATCGTTTAGAACAGTCGTCGCTTCCATTCAAGGTTGACTTGCTCGTTAAGCATAGAATTACATCAAGCGAGTTACTTGCCCATATTGACACTTATGGGATTAAACTAAAGTAACCGAACGTATTATTATCAGCGTAACGGTGATGTTGATTCTTGAACCGATTGTTTACGTTTTGCCAGTTTATCTCGAATCTGAGTACCTGAATTGACTCGGCCATGTTTTTTATCATCAATAGAAAACGATAATAGTTTCATTAGCGCTATAGCTCCATCTCTACGCTTTCGATCTTCATAAGATTTAATCGTATCAGTGGACATTACCATCACCTCTTTGTATGAAATTTTAAATATAGACTATATGTTGTCTGGTGATAATGGCGCTTCTTGATGGTGAAACTTTATATTATTGATCTAGCGAGGTAAGGCTTATTGCGTTCTATCTACAACCGAACGCTCAAAATCCAGTAACCACTCTTTGCGGTTCATGCCGCCGGTGTAGCCGGTTAATGTGCCATTTGCGCCGATGACTCGATGGCAAGGTACAACAATACTAAATGGGTTCTTGCCATTTGCACCACCCACAGCTCTTACTGCTTTTGGGTTGTCCATTCTCTTTGCTTGTTCACCGTAACTGATGGTTTCGCCATAAGGAATGGTTGTTAAAGCCTGCCAAGCTACTTTTTGAAACTCAGTGCCTTTTATCGCTCTTAATGGCAAATCGAATTCTATTCGTTGACCTGCGAAGTACTCATCTAACTGTTTCGCTGCCAGTTGGCAAAGGTCATCTGGATTGCTAGTCATTAGCTCTTCGTTATTTACATGGTCAATTTCAATAAGCGACACACCATTGCTCACAATGATCATCTTGCCAATTGGTGCGTCATAAAGCATTTTGTAAGTGGTGTCTTCCATGTCATCTTCCTTCTTTTAGTCTTTTTCTGCTCTCAAGCTCTTCTAATCTCGTATCTGTTTTTGAGGCTCTTCGCATCCCGTTTACCCGAATCTCGCATCTGCTCTTAAGCTGCTTGAAATTTGATTCATGATGCGCAACACGCTACACTCTCTGTATGATTAAAACATTCAAGCATAAAGGTCTCAAAAAGTTTTTTGAGACTGGCAGTAAAGCCGGTATTCAAGCTAAGCATGAGCGTAAGCTTAGGATGCAGTTGGCAGCTATAGATACTGCAACCATTATTGATGATGTTGATCTACCTGGCTTTAAGCTTCACCCATTAAAAGGGGATAGAGATGGTATTTGGTCAATCACAGTAAATGGTAATTGGCGTATTACTTTCGAATTTATTGATGGTAATGCCTATATTTTAAATTATGAGGATTATCACTAATGAGTATGCACAACCCTCCTCACCCAGGTGAGTTTATTTATGACCTATATATGGAACCGTTTGGTTATAGCTGTCGTTTTGTTGCAAAGCAGCTTGATGTATCCCCTTCTACGCTGAATCGTGTTCTTAAAGGCCAAAGTGCAGTTTCTCCTGAAATGGCTTTACGTCTTTCTAAGTCACTGGGTAGAACCCCGGAGAGTTGGTTAACAATGCAGGATCACTATGATCTGTGGCAAGCAAAACAGAACGTTAATCTAGCGAAGGTAAATACGATCAACTTTGCTCTAGCGACATAAATATAACGAAGATGGACTAAGCGCTGCGTAGTCAGCGTTTGTCTTTCAGTTTTTGGTTTGTACTATCCCTCTTCGTATCCCGCATCTGCTTTAGCCCTCACACGAAGTGCAAAGCAATACCCTGAAATACCACCCATGATGTTCCCCAAGGCTAAACCAATAAACAACCCTTCGACACCATCAATTTGGCTGCCTATCCACGCAAAGGGCAAGGTAAACACAAACAAACGCATGAAGCTCCATTGAAAGGCTTTGAGTGGTTGATGCATGGCATTCATTCCACTGATCAGCATCATCACAATACCTTGGAATCCATAGCTAAAGGGGACGACCAACAAGTAATGCCACAAAATGCCTCGTACGGATTCTTCTTGAGAGAACAGGGCAGCTAAGGGGATGCTCAACGGCACCATCATTAAGAAAATCAAACCTTGGAACATCACAGCAAAACGCATACTGAGAAACAATGCCTTAAAGCTGCGTTGAGAGTTGTTTGCGCCAAAGTTCTGCGCCATGAAAGGCGTAAGGGCTGAAGTCAGAGACATCAACACAATGATAAGAATGGATTCAATACGCTGAGCAGCACCATAAGCAGCAACGGCTTCGGTTCCCTGTTTGGCCAACATCATCATTATGATGGCACCCGCTAATGGATTGAGCGCATTGGACAGTGCCGCAGGAGTGCCGATAGTCAGTATTTGATACCAATCGCTAAGGATGTTTTTGATATTCGGTAAAGCCAGAAGCTTTTCTCGTTTAATCAATATGTACAGCGAGCAACACAAAGCGCCAAACCAACTGAAACCACTTGCAATTGCAGCACCTTGAATCCCTAGTTCAGGGAAGGGGCCGTATCCAAAAATAAGCAAAGGGTCGAGAACGCCGTTGATTAACCCTGCCAGCATCATGATTTTAGCAGGCGTTTTGGTATCGCCACTGGCACGAATAGCGCTGTTGCCTGCCATTGGGATCACTAATAGGGGAATGGTGATATACCAGATCAGCATGTACTCAGAGATCAGAGGCAGTAACTCCGCTTCGGCACCCAATAAAGTAAATAAGGGGTCGAGTGAGATAATGCCAACAGCGGAAGCGCAGCAGACCAGAAGTAGCGCGAGTAATAATCCATGGCAGGTAAAGCGTGCTGCATTTTGTGCGCTGCCTTGGCCAAGCAATCGACCGATACATGTCGATAAGCCAATACCAATCCCCATGGTGATGCAGTTGATGGCAAAGGTGACTGGAAAGGTAAAGCTCACTGCTGCAAGTGCTTGTGTGCCGAGCAGTGAGATAAAGAAGGTATCGACCAAGTTAAACATCAAGATCGCCACCATACCGAATATGGTCGGTATGGTCATGGTACGCAATGTACTCTCAATTGGGGCAGTTAATAGCCCGTGCTTATCTTGCATGCAAAACGCCGATAGAAACCAAAAGCGTAGGATAAACAGATGCGGGATACGAGTAAACGAAAAGCAGGGAAAGATGAGGGGTGAGAATCTGCACTTTAGCTCACAATTTTTTCGTTCCCCCCTTGGGATCTTTCACATCGCCCCCAACATATTGTTTGACCCACGCTAATCGTGGCAACTATCAAAATTTAAATGGAAATTATCAGGAGATAAGACCGATGAATATCCGTCCTCTACATGACCGAGTTATCGTTGAGCGCCAAGAAGTTGAATCTAAATCTGCTGGTGGCATCGTTCTAACTGGTTCTGCCGCAGAAAAATCGACTCGCGGTATCATTCTAGCTGTTGGCAAAGGCCGCATTCTAGAAAACGGTTCAGTGCAACCGTTGGACGTAAAAGTTGGCGATACCGTTATCTTTGCTGAAGGTTACGGCACGAAAACTGAAAAAATCGACGGCAAAGAAGTTCTGATTATGTCTGAAAACGACATCATGGCGATCGTCGAGTAATCTATTTTTCATTTAACTCTCAGTAAAAGTTATCAGAGCCAGTATTGGATGATTCATATCGTCATTCCAGAAATGAGGAACGAATTATCTGGAATCTAAACAGAGTGCGATTTGAGTAGATTCTGAATCACGTTCGTCCCTCACTGTTCAGAATGACGCGATAACGCTGAGACGCCCCGAAACAAAGAATTTGAAAGGAAATTAAGATGGCTGCTAAAGACGTTAAATTTGGTAATGACGCACGTATTAAAATGCTAGAAGGTGTAAACGTTCTGGCTGACGCAGTAAAAGTAACGCTAGGTCCTAAAGGCCGTAACGTTGTTCTAGACAAATCATTTGGCGCACCGACTATCACTAAAGATGGTGTTTCAGTTGCACGTGAAATCGAACTTGAAGACAAGTTCCAAAACATGGGCGCGCAAATGGTTAAAGAAGTGGCTTCGCAAGCGAATGACGCAGCGGGCGACGGTACGACTACAGCAACAGTTCTTGCTCAAGCAATCATCACTGAAGGCTTAAAAGCCGTTGCTGCTGGCATGAATCCAATGGATCTTAAGCGCGGTATCGACAAAGCAGTTATCGCTGCAGTTGAAGAGCTAAAAGGCCTTTCTGTTCCATGTGCAGATACAAAAGCTATCGCGCAAGTAGGTACTATCTCTGCGAACTCTGATTCGACAGTAGGTAACATCATTGCTGAAGCGATGGAAAAAGTAGGTCGTGATGGCGTTATCACAGTTGAAGAAGGTCAGGCTCTACAAGACGAGCTAGACGTAGTTGAAGGTATGCAGTTCGATCGCGGTTACCTATCTCCTTACTTCATCAACAACCAAGAAGCAGGTTCTGTTGATCTAGAAAGCCCATTCATTCTTCTTATCGACAAGAAAGTTTCGAACATCCGTGAACTTCTTCCGACTCTAGAAGCAGTTGCTAAGGCATCTCGTCCACTTCTTATCATCGCTGAAGATGTAGAAGGCGAAGCGCTTGCAACTCTAGTTGTGAACAACATGCGTGGCATCGTTAAAGTGGCTGCTGTTAAAGCGCCTGGTTTCGGTGACCGTCGTAAGTCTATGCTGCAAGACATCGCTATCCTAACTGGCGGTACGGTTATCTCTGAAGAGATCGGCCTAGACCTAGAGAAAGTAACGCTAGAAGACCTAGGTCAAGCTAAGCGTGTAACTATCACTAAAGAAAACTCAACCATCATCGATGGCGCGGGCGAAGAAACAATGATCCAAGGTCGTGTTTCTCAAATCCGTCAACAAATCGAAGATGCAACGTCTGACTACGACAAAGAGAAACTTCAAGAGCGCGTAGCTAAGCTAGCTGGCGGTGTTGCAGTAATCAAAGTAGGCGCTGCAACTGAAGTTGAGATGAAAGAGAAGAAAGACCGCGTTGAAGATGCACTTCACGCAACTCGCGCTGCCGTTGAAGAAGGTGTGGTTGCTGGTGGTGGTGTTGCACTTATCCGCGCTGCATCTAAAGTTGCTGGCCTTGAAGGCGACAACGAAGAGCAAAACGTCGGTATCCGTGTTGCACTACGTGCAATGGAAGCGCCTATCCGTCAAATCACTAAGAACGCAGGTGATGAAGAATCTGTTGTTGCTAACAACGTTCGTGCTGGCGAAGGTAACTACGGTTACAACGCGGCGACTGGCGAATACGGCGACATGATTGCAATGGGTATCCTAGATCCAACTAAGGTAACTCGCTCTGCACTTCAGTTCGCAGCGTCAGTTGCTGGTCTTATGATCACAACAGAAGCGATGATCACTGATAAGCCACAAGATTCTGGCCCTGCAATGCCTGATATGGGTGGCATGGGCGGTATGGGTGGTATGGGTGGCATGATGTAATCATCCCCCTTTCTCTATAGCAGAGAAAGTCACACATAAGCTTTAGAAAACGGAGACTTCGGTCTCCGTTTTTTTGCTCTTAAGCCTTATTTATTCGCATCCCGTATCTGTATTTCAGCTTCACCATCACCCTTTTTTCCAAAGCTCCTTGGTCAGCCTGCCTTGTGCGTAAACTGTTGTTCATCAATTTTTTGCAGCATCATGTCACGCTTAAATGGTTTTGGAAGATAATCGTTCATTCCACACTCGAAGCAACGTTTAATATCATCATCGAGCACGGATGCCGTTAAAGCGAGGATATGTGTTGCCTGAAGTTGCAGGTTTTCTTCATAGCGCCTGATTCGCTCTGTTGCCTCAAAGCCATCTACATTCGGCATCATGCAGTCCATCAAGATAAGGCCGATGTCTTGATGATGCCCTTCATATAAATCAATCGCTTCTTGTCCATCATTGGCAACCCAATATTCAATCCCTAACTTATCTAAATTGATACATACCACCTTCTGGTTTACGCGGTTATCTTCAACTACGAGGACTTTTTGACGTACAGTCGCTTCTATCGGCTCAGGTTGATGTTGAGGGGGTTGTGGCTGTGACCTTTCAAGCACGGAGTTCAACATGCTACTTAAGCGGGAACCGAGCATAGGAAGAGTCACATAGCCTGAGATAAAATGACACTCACTCATAGGATCACTAAGATTATCTTTCACTATGATGATTTTCACCTCTGGTGCTAAGCGATGCAGCGTTTTGGCTTGGTTAATATCTTCCATCAAAGCGATCTCTGGGAGGTCAGTTGCCGCCAAGTTTGTTTCGATTGATTTTAGTTGTGGTGAGTAACCAAGGCGGAACAAGTCATCGAGTAAAAGTTTCGATGGCGCATCTGAATAATAGACAACGGTTTGTTTACGATTTTTATGTTCAGAATGATCTGATGGCACTACGGTTAATTGGAAATGAAAGCAACTGCCCACGTCTTTCTCTGACTCAACGTTTATCGAGCCTCCCATCATTTCCACCATACGTGACGAAATACTAAGCCCTAATCCGGTCCCCGCAATATTGGAGGTGATGTTGGTATCTTCTTGGCAAAACGCTTTGAAAATGTGCTCTTGTTGGTCTGCTGCGATACCAATACCCGTATCTCGAACAGAAAACTCGACCACACACTCTGTTTCCAATGATGGAAGCCGTTTAGCGGTGAATACGATAGAGCCTTGTTCTGTAAATTTGATCGCATTTGAGGCTAAATTCATCAACACTTGGCGAATTTTATTCCCATCAACATGAATGTACTCTGGGAGCTCGCCATCAATTTCAACTTCCAACTTAATCTGCTTTTGATAAGCTTTAGAAGAAATCAGAGTCACGCTATCAAACAGCAGCTCTCTTAAGTCTGTCGTATGTGGATTAATTTCCAGTTTACCCGATTCAATTTTGGACAGATCGAGAACATCGTTGATCAACATAAGTAAGGTTTGAGAAGAGGTATAGATAGTCCCAAGGCCGTCTTTCTGTTCTGCGGATAGTTTGGTTTCTGCCAGTATTTCTGACATACCAATCACGCCATTAAGCGGTGTCCGTATCTCATGAGACATATTGGCAAGAAAGGCACTTTTTGCACGGTTTGCTTGTCGTGCTTTCTCTTGTGAAACAATCAATTGAGTTTCAAGTTGACTGGCACGCCACACAACATAAAGCAGCACCAGTAACGTCACCCCTCCTAATGCGGCTGTCGATAAGTAGCTGTACGACTTTATCTGCGTCAGGCTCTCTGCGATCTGCTTGGGTGTTTCGGTGAAAAGTAAGTTGAGCTCATCTTCAACATGATAAATACTGCTGGTGAGTTCTCCTTTGAGGCCGCTATCAGAGCTGTACCCGACACTCTTTAACCCTCGCTGCAATCGCCAAAAGTGGCGTTTAAAATTATTAAACGAAGCTAATGCACTGATCGTTCGGGAATTCTGTTCTATTTCATCTTGGATTTTGAATAATGAATCGACAATCTTATCTAATGTTGTCTGATCAAAATCGGTAAAGAACTGATACATGAGATCTTGTGTTTCTAAAGTCAATTCTTCAAGCTGCACATTATTGGATTCATGTACGAAGCGCTCAAGTGTCAACGCTGCATTTTTTAGTTTCTCAATGAGCCCAATTTGGTCCCTCTTGCCATGTATGCTGACTAACTCAAGGGCTAATAATGTAAAGGCGGTGTGGTACTCGTCGAGATACTCGACAACTTTGGCATAATTAAAAGAAATATTGAGGTCGCTTCGTACGATTTTCCCATCGATCTCAGCCAGCTTTTCGATCAGCTGACTTCGCTTTATATTGAGTTGTTCTTGAATCTCTGGTTGCCTTGTGGAAACAAACTGCTGCTCTTGTCGTCTGACAGAGAGCATAACGCTATAAGCTTCAGAAAGACTGAGCTGGAGATTAATCATGTCCTGCTCTTTGTTCTTCAGAGCATGGCTAACATAGATATAGAGGCCTAAAAATAACACGATAGCCAAAAAACCACGCGAAATAATTGCTTTAATGGTCTGTTTATTCGTAGGTTCCTTAATCATGCTATTCCCGCTGTTTCATATCGTTCTGTTCCTATATTAGAATTTAGTTTATTTTCAGAATTTTACGAACATTAGTTTTTGAATACCTGAGGTCTGTTGAGCTTTTATCAATAAATTTTTTAGGATGACATCGCTTTAGATGCGGCAATAAGTGTGTGGGCTATAAGCTTGTGAAACATGTTGATTTTCTCGCCTAGATTTTTGTTTGGAATAATAAGCGTTAGAGCGGAGGTTTCGGTCTCTGTTTTTTTTGCTTTTCGCATCTCGTTCACTCGAATCCCGCATCTGCTCTTAACCATTGCTCTTTATGATTTAGCGGCTTATATTCAACAGTACAGTTATTACATTGATTTAACATGGGTAGCTGTTGAATAAAGGACAATAAATGCTTGATTAAAAATGGATTAATCAAGTTAACAATAAGTCAGTGGAGACTCCCCAATGAAAAAACTACTTTCAGTACTTGCTGTGTCGGCAGCAGTAATGGCACCGGCAGCATTTGCTTCTTCGCCTGTTATGTTTTCAACGATTAACGGTTTCAACGCACCTGATTCAGATGCGGTTGGCGGTGTGCGTTTGGCTCTGCTTCACGGACAAGTAAACGACCTTAAAGGTGTCGATCTTGCCGTTGTTGGTATGTCTGAGACGCAAACGACCACAGGTGTGAACCTTGGTATTTTTGGTGCATCAAAAGTGAACCAAGAAATGACCGGTGCATCTCTGGGTTTCTTCAACTGGAATACGGGTAAAACAACCGGTGTTAACCTGGGTGCTGTGAACATTACTAATGATGTGAAAGGCGCGAACGTGAGTTTCGTCAACTACTCAGAAGGTAACACTATGGTTGATGTTGGCGCTGCGAACCTTTCAGAAGTGTCTACGGTTCAGGTTGGTATCTTCAACAAAACCAACAAAATCGAAGGCGTACAAGTTGGTCTGATCAACTGTGCTGACAACGGTTTCTTCCCGTGCTTCCCGATTGTAAACTTTGCTAAGTAAGGCTTAGTGTTACTATAGTGATTCATAACGCCTAAGTGCATCTGACTTAGGCGTTATTGCAACTCAACATTTTCTTATAGATATCCAAACGCCCCTCCAAAATAGATAAGCATATTGTTTTATATTTTCTATTGCAGTATTTTTACTTATGAGTACAATGTGCGATAAATGCCTAATGATGATTTATATGCTTTGATTAACCACCATACCGTCGATTTTAAAAAGGCTTTCTTAGGCCTGACCGCCAGTTTTTTAGTAGTTTTGAGCTTGTTGCTCGTTGATTCAGCGGAAGAATCAGATAAACAGTATGGAATGGAAAACCAAGGCGTAACACGCTCTTTAGCGGAGCTCACACAGATCATAAATGCGCTTGAGTACAACATCACTGCGCTTTATCCACTGCATGGGGATACCTACGTATTCTCGCATGACAAAAAGATCGAGGGTGGGACGTGTTACTTCACCAGTGAGGAGCAACATGCCCCTCGTTTTGATTTTATGTTCTCTGGCCCTCGCGAGATGTGCAACCCGGAATCGGACCTTTATACCGAAGCGGGTAAGCGCCTGTTCATCGCGCCGACCATGGCTTATTTTGCCAATACCATTGATACCATCTCTGCGATTTATTTCATTTCAAAAGAGAAATTCATTATCTCTTCGCCTTCTGATTTTGCCAGTTACATTAAGGGCGACACCTTTGATTCGGTTGTGAATAGCAGGCCTTATTGGGTGAACACGATTCGCTTTGGCTTAGCTCAAGGGCAAGACCAAGTGGTGTATACCGGCCAATATGATGATTACTTAACAGGTCAGAAAGTGGTGACCTTAACCAAAGGAATCTACGTTAATGGTGAGTTTAAAGGGGTATTGGGTGTCGATGGTTATGTCTCGAACCTAGTATCGAACCCTACCCATGGCTATAAAGTCACAAATACTCGAGGCGCAAACAAATACGGGTTTATGGATTTTACGTATTCCAAGCCTCTGTATGTTGATGACATTAACACCCAGCTATATCTGAGTATTGAAGAAGATAAGAGTGAGCACTTTCTGCATGTATTGGAGATGGAGAAGATTCAGCTTTCGATACTGTTAGTTTTGTATCTGCTCTCGGTTTTATGGCTATGGCGCTTCTATACAAGACAAGAGCACCAGCGTTTAAATGAGCTAGCAATGCGCGACCCATTAACGGGCTTGCTGAATCGACGTGGTTTTGAGGCTCGATTACTGGCTCAGGAAGAGGAGCCGATTATTGGTGTTGGCGTGTTTGATATCGATGATTTCAAAGTCGTTAATGATCAGCATGGCCATAAAGTGGGGGACGAGGTGATTTGCCATGTTGCTCGGTTGATGCTGAACAGCGTTAGACAGCAAGATATCGTGGCTCGATTTGGTGGCGAAGAGTTTGTTGTCGCGATTACGGGTGAATCGTCTGAGTTGCTTTCATCGATCTTTGAGCGAATTCAAAACGACATTAGCCTACAGAGTTATCGATGCCCTACGGGTGACAAGATTAGTATCTCAGTGTCTGGTGGCGCGACGCTTTACTCTTTGTATAAGTTCGACAGCGTAGGGCACTTGTGGGAAAACCAGAGTATTCGTTCGTCTGATGAGCAGCTCTATAAGGCAAAGGCTGCGGGTAAGAATCAGGTGTGTATTCAGGTGTATTAATTAGTTGGATACACAAAGGCCTAGTCGTGTGACTAGGCCTTTTTAATGTCTGTTTCAGGTTGAGGTTACTTCTTCACGCGGCCTTTTCTCATCCACTTCTGATGCACACCACGACGCAGGCTCTGGAAGCTGTTTTCCACTTTATCGACACCAAGCAGAATCACTAGCGCCATTAGCGTGATAATGACCGATTGGGAAAGATGCCCTAGTGCGATCATCATACCTAATGCTGCGAGTACCCAGATAATTGCGGCTGAAGTCACGCCATGAATCTTGCCATCCAGTGTCATCATTACACCAGCCCCAAGAAATCCAACACCCGTAATTATCTGACCAAGCACACGAGCTTGATCGAGTGTGTTGGGGGATAGGCTGATCGCCATGGTGAGGAAGAAATAGGTACCACTGATGATCAGAATCGATGTTCGGATTCCGACGGGTTTACCGCGTGTTTGCCTTTCGATTCCGATTAAAGAACCACATAACATGCATGCAGCGAGGCCTGCCCAGCTAAAGGGGGCAAGGTTGAGAGTTTGTTCTATAAATTGTGACATATCACCCCTCCTAAAAATTTAGAATAGAGCCGAGTATGCTAATAATAGACCGGACGATCGAACAAAAACTTTTTGTCTTAACGATTGATAAAGATTACTTAAAACCTAGCAGCCGCTTGTTGTTAAGGTGAAGGCTGGTGTCGTGGTCTCTGTCGCTTCTTGGTACTCAAGGTAGCAGTTATCAGCCTGTTTTTTTCGGCTAGAAGGCGCATAAAGAATAATGCCATCATTCGCATCTGTGTTGGTAAAGAACCAGTCAGCCCTGCCCGTATCCCAAACCGCATCCAAGAACGTGGATTCGATGAGCTGTGACCAAGTTTGATCGTTCATCGCTGCAGGATAACCATAGACCACTGAGATATTGTCACCCTCAACATTAATCGATGCGCTAGCTGCTTTATCTAAGCCCAATGCTGATGTCTTACCATAAAGCATAGCACTTGCGCCCTCCATTCCGCCTTTAAGGCCGTTTAATGTCGAGATACGAGCATCGGTTTGAAGGTTGAGGAACTTAGAAGCTGCAGTGACCGACACAATACCTAGAATCACGATCCCCACGACCAGCTCGATGATGGTGAAACCTCTTGAGCTGAACCTAAGCGCTGGTTGAGATGTGGTTGCTGGTGGAGCAACTGAGGTATTGTGTTTCATTGATACAACTTCTCTATTCAATGTGTAGGTCGAGCGGTGTCTTGCTGCTGCGTCCGCCAATCTCACGGGTTAACTTAGGTACTAGGTAGCCAGAAACCTCAGAGATTAATCCTTTAAAGTGATGCTTCGCCTCTTCATCTGAAATATAGAAGTGCGCTGCGCCCTGAACCTTATCAAGTACATGCATATAGTAAGGTAAAATACCGGCGTCGAATAGCTTTTCGCTTAATTCTTTCAATGAGTTAGCGCTGTTGTTTACGCCTTTAAGCATCACGCCTTGGTTGAGCAGAGTCGCACCACTTAACTTAAGCTTGTGGAAAGCTTGTTTGAGCTCTAAGTTAATTTCGTTGGCATGGTTAATATGGCTCACCATCACCACATTAAGGCGAGTTTGAGCTAACAATTGGCATAGTTCATCCGTTACTCGAGCGGGAATCACAACCGGTAATCGGCTATGAATTCGAACTGTTTTCACATGTGGAATTTGTGCGATAGCATGAATTAGCCACTCTAGTTCGCTGTCTTTTGCCATCAGTGGATCGCCACCCGACAAGATAACTTCGTTGATCTCTGGGTGAGCAGCCACATAGTCTAGGCTGGTTTGCCAAACAGACTTCGAGCCCTTGTTATCTTGGTAAGGGAAGTGACGACGGAAGCAGTAGCGGCAGTTAATCGCACAACCGCCTTTCACAATCATCAGTGCACGGTTCTTGTATTTGTGCAGTAGCCCAGGAATGGCGTTGTCTTGCTCTTCCAGTGGATCAGCGGAATAGCCTTGGTGTACCTCAAACTCTTCGCTTAGCGGTAAAATTTGTCGTAGCAATGGATCGTGTGGGTTGCCTTTTTCCATTCGTTCGACAAAGCTAAGAGGTACCCGAAGTGCAAATAACTCACGAGCAGCGAAGCCTGCTTGCCATGGTGTTGGGTCTATTTCCAATGCCTCAAGCAGTTTTGTCGGGTCAGAGATCGCATTCGATAGTTGTTTGAGCCAGTTTTGCTCAACAGATTCGACTTTTCGGGTTATGATATGCGGCATTGAAATTAACTCAAAGATGTGGAAGAGAAAATCATGGCGTCAGTAAGCACCAATGAATTCAAAGGCGGTTTAAAATTCATGATGGATAACGAGCCTTGCTCAATTATCGACAATGAATACGTTAAGCCAGGTAAAGGCCAAGCGTTTAACCGTGTTAAACTTCGTAAACTGCTGTCAGGCAAAGTGTTAGAGAAAACATTTAAGTCAGGCGATACAGTAGAACTAGCGGACGTTGTAGACGTTGAACTAGGCTACCTATACAGCGATGGCGAATTCTACCACTTCATGAACAACGAAACATTCGAGCAAATCGCTGCTGATGCAAAAGCAGTAGGCGAGACTTCTAAATGGTTAGTTGAAAACGACGTATGTACTCTAACGTTGTGGAATGATAACCCTATCACAGTAACTCCACCAAACTTTGTTGAGATCGCAGTAACAGAAACCGATCCTGGCCTTAAAGGCGACACACAAGGTACTGGCGGTAAGCCTGCAACTCTAGCAACTGGCGCGGTAGTTCGCGTACCTCTATTCATCGCAATCGGTGAAGTTGTTAAAGTTGATACTCGTACTGGCGAATACGTTGGTCGTGTGAAGTAATTGACTTCAAGTATCTGAAAAAGGTCGCTTAGGCGGCCTTTTTTTGTATCCCAAGATCAGATTCGCGTAAACGAGATGCGGGATGCGAAGAGCTGGAAAATCAAGAGTGAGTAAGCCAGATGCGATTCACAATGGTCACAAGGTTACATTGTGTGACCAGTATCATATTTTGGTTGTATTCTGGATGAAAATCAAAAATTTTATCTAACTTATAGATTTACAAGGTGTTTTTGGCGTTTATATATCGCAACAAAAATATCTCAATACAATATGTGGCTGTTTAGTATTGATTTTGTGAATGTGTGTGGTGGGAAGGGAAGCTGATTACAATATTGTTAGAATGAGTAGAGTCTACTAGCTTTATACGCGATGTTATTAAGCAACTATGTGGATATTAATATGAGACTTAATGCAATTACGTTGGCTCTTGGTTTGGTTAGTATCGTCGGGCTTTCAGGATGTGATGACGATGATACAACCGTGTCAACCACGACTCCGAGTGAGACTCCCTCGACTCCCAGCTCCCCAGCTGAAACGACTAAATACAGTGTGACTGCAATTGATGGTTATTTACGTCATGCTCGAATTTGGTTAGACCTTAACGGTAACTACGTCTTAGACGACGGTGAGCCTAATGCTATTTCTGGTGATGGCGGAGTTGCAGATTTAGACGTCACCGATGTCGACAACCCTGAACAGTACCCTGTCGTTGTGCAAGCGATCTCCGGGCAGACGATTGATGAAGATGAACCTGATGTTACGGTGTCTGACGACTATATTATGTCAGCCCCTCCAGGTGAAAAAGATGTCACCCCTTTGAGTACGCTAGTTCACGTATTGATCGAGCAAAACACTACAGATTCTGACGATGCTGCTGCGGTTGAAGCAGCAAAGCAAGCTGCCATTCAGCAAGTCGCTGATCAGCTAGGCTTAGATGAAGATGAAATCTTAGGTGATTTTGTTGAGTCAGGTGTTGAGGCTGCCGCTTATGCCGCTGAAAACTTGGTTGATTCAAATGTTTTGCCTTCATCTCCTCAAGAGTTGCAAGAAGTTGCTGAAAGTGAAGATAAAGGGACTAAGTTTCTCTCTGTGACTGCATCTGTGAATAATGAAATCAAAAAGAAAATTGAAGAAGTTGCAGGTGATAGCGATAAGACATTTGATAATGTTGGTGGTGCGACAGAGGGTGTCGATTTTTCTAATGACACAGATGATGACGGCGTCCCCAATGACTTAGATGACTTTCCGAATGATCCCGATGAAAGTCTGGACTCCGATGGTGATGAGATCGGTAATAATGCCGACCTAAATGATGATACGGTGGACGGAGAAGATGACATCTACCCTGATGCCAATGATGCGTTTCCAACGGATCGTTCTCGTGCTGGTGACCATGATTCGGATGGGGTAGACAGTATTGATGATGTCTTCCCACAAGATCCAACTGAGTGGGCTGATAATGACTCTGATGGCTATGGTGACAATCAAGATGTATTTGATAATGACCCAACCGAATGGGCAGATACGGACGGTGATGGTGTTGGTAATAATGCCGATAAATTCCCATCGGATCCCAACGAGTCCTTAGATACGGACGGTGATGGCGTTGGTAATAATGCCGATGAATTCCCAACCGATGCGACCGAATGGGCAGATACGGATGATGATGGCTTAGGCGATAACGAGGATGACCCGTATCCAAACGATACGGATAACGACAGTTACAACAATGATGTTGATGAATTCCCAACCGATGCGACCGAATGGGTCGATGTGGACGGTGATGGCGTTGGTAATAATGCCGATGTTCATCCAGAGGATGGAAATAAGTCAATTGCTGATGTTGTGGCCAATGTTAGTGCAACTGATGTAGCAGTTTTAAACATAACAGATCGCGATATCATTACACTGGATATTGAGGTCGAAGAAATGGTTGAGACACTGAATAGCGGAGAGATTGTTACCACCATAACTACTCAATATATCACTGCTGATGACGTGGTATATGGCACGACACAAAGTGTCGATCACCTGTTAAATGATGACTTTACTCGTATCCAGACCTTTGCGTACGACTATAACCTCGATGGTACTGCACGTTACGAAGGCATGTCTCTTGAAATTGGTACTAGAACCGAAACAAGCGAGACGTATTGGCGCTATATCGATGAGGCTGATGCATCTCTTGAGGGCGGTTTCGGCGGTAATGGTCGTGTCTATGAACAAGGCGTAGCCTTAACATCTAGAGTTCACCCAAATGACTTATCTCAAATAGATACAATACATAGTGTATCAGTGGAATTTGAGGACGTCGCAGAGGGCGTTCAAGCGGTCGAAACGTTAACCGAATACACGGTAAATGGCTTTGATATCGACGATGTTCAAACCCATCAAGCTCAATGGGCTCAGACTTTAACCACTGTAACGCAGGATTACGTGCAGAGTTTCGTGGAGTCTAAGCAGGACTGGGGTGCAGACGGTTACATCAATGTTGAACTTCGATTTAATAATATCCCTGATGGTAGCTATGTCTACGAATATTCGACACCAATATGGGCAAACCCACAAGATGGTGAATTCCATGAGTACGCAGACTTTAACTTTAATGATGGCAAATGGGACGATCTCACCTCGTACTGGAACTATTACCGCAAAGAGGTGCTAATCAATGGTGATGTTCTTGAAAGTGGAGAGCGTTCGGTTCTAAACGAGGAAACGAACACACTACTCATTGTCGATAGTGATCCAATCAATACCTTGTTCCAAGAATGGAATGCCGTGTCTCGTTCTGTCAGTGATGTGGAAAAAAATAAACACATAGAGTGGCAGCACTACCCATTAGCGGATTATTCATTTACGACTGACACTGATAATGTCGGACAGGCCTATCGCGTTTACCAGAAACAATCTAATGGCCTTTGGGTTGCTACCTCATTTGATGAGTGGGGAACACAAGCTGTTGTGGATCTACCACAACAGGTAGAGGATGCCCGTGTTGCTGGCACAGAGTTGGAGCTTATTGATGACCAAATCATTCCAAGCCTGAGCCGATACGCTACGCTGTTACCTACAAGCAGTTTCCAATACGATGACAATGGGGCAATTCAATGGCACGTCGTAACACAAGACTATCTGTTCACTGATACTGGTATTCCAACATTGGTTACACTGGATCTTGGTGATAGTGGTGTGGTTCCTGGTTCGTTTACCGGAGTGAATGATGTTGATATGGTGCTTATGGTCCCGGATGTTGAGAATCCTTGGCCTTGGCACAATGCTTACTATCGCAGGGGCATAGACACTTGGAGCATGGACCTAACGGAGGAAGCGTTTAGTTGGCATAACAGTCTAGGAGTGTTCTTCTTAGACGAGACAGCTGCGCAAGATTATCTTGCAGAGTTTTTAAATCAAGATAGCGACGACGATGGCTTTAAAGACTACGAGGATGCTTTCCCTAATGATCCAAATGAATGGGATGATAGTGATGGTGACTATGTTGGCGACAATAGCGATGCCTTCCCTTATGACTCATTAGAGTGGGCGGATTCTGATAGTGATGGTTTAGGCGATAACCATGAGAATGCAACCGAAGGTTTAGATCCGAATAATGCTGATTCAGATGAAGACGGCGTTTATGACGGTGAAGACCTTTATCCAACCGACCCAAATAAGTGGACTATTACCGCCCAAGAGTTTGCGGAGCAAGAGGGGACTCTTTACGGATTCTTCAGCGATGGGAGCGAACTATCGTTCGTAGATATTCTGTTTAAAGAAACCTTGAGTTATGGCGGTGATACGTTAACCCTTACGGAACTCATACAGTACCGTGGTGATCAATCCTTTATCCAGCTACCACTTGAAGCTGAGGGGGACGTACAGCTCACTGAAAACGGCTGGCAAACTCCGGTAGGTTATACGATAGACTTCTCTGGAGAGCAACTTATTGCCTATCCAGAAGACAATTCCAGTTTCTATTATTCAGTAGAATCAGAAGTGGTAAACCTATCGGGTATGGCATTGTATGAAGTCTACTTTGAGTGGTTCGACTTCATGGAAGAGGCGAGGTTCGCTGAAGGCTCACAAGCGGTAATGTTTACCTTCTCTCCAGCCGTAAACCAGTACTTCCTATGGGAGGGTGGTAGTCCGTACGTGAGGTTCTCTGACGTCGGTTATGATACGGATGGTAGCTCTATTACAAGTCTGGACGACATTATTGTGTCGCAGTCGGTCGGTGAGTCGGTTTCCACAGATCTTACTACCTCTGTTGGCCTCTATCTAGACTTTGATATCGAGTTAGTGAGTGATGGCACGGCGCATTATTACTTCTTTGATTGGGACGCAGGAACGGCAAGTCGCGTCGCTACTGCGGATTACTTACGTTACACATTACACGGTGAAGATATCGTCGAATTTACCGTACCAGTTGAGGCTATGCCCTACATGGGAGAGGGGGATACGCCTACCATGATCTTTAGCATGTACAATGGTGAACTTACGGTAGGTGAGATTGAGGCGCCAAGTGCTGAACCGTCGGACGATACTATGTACGCTTTCAATGGTATTGCCGCACAGTCTATAGAAGATGGTGTAGTGTTGAGCGATTACCTATTTACCTGCTACTTGGGTGATAGCGATGATCAGTCAAGCCCAATCATGGCTGACTATGAGCTTGCGATTACGGATTGTGGCGGTCGAACTCACATTACCAGCGAAATGGTCGAGGGTCTAAACTTCCAACGCGTTAAAGGCAATGGAAATACTCGTGACTACTTGTTCAATGCTGATGGCACAGTGCATGTATTGAAGGGAGAGGGCGGTAACTATACTGACGATTGGGTCATAGAAGATGGCTTGGTTAAGATCAGCTATTCTGATGAATCGGAGAGCTTCACGACTTACTGGGCACTGTTAGATTCGTTGGATGATACGTGGTCAATCAAGTTCTATGAGAACGAAGTTGTGGACGGTCAATCAAGTAGCTATATCTGGATGGATACTATTATTCAACAAGATCGTCCGATTGTGCTTGAAGAGTGCTACATCGGTGATGCAGAACCTGTTGAGGGGCAACCTATCCCGAGTATGAGTGACTACGAAACGGCGATCACGGATTGTGGCGGTCGAACTCACATTACCAGTGAGATGGTCGAGGGTCTAAACTTCCAACGCGTTAAAGGCAATGGAGATACTCGTGATTACTTGTTCAATGCTGATGGTACTGTACATGTAATTAAGTCCGAAGGAGGAGATTACACCGACAACTGGACCATAGAAGATGGCTTTATTAGGATCAGCTATTCTGATGATTCGGAGAGCTTCACGACTTACTGGGCGTTATTAGAGTCAATGGAGCAAACTTGGTCAATTAAGTTCTTCGAGGAAGAAACGTTAGGCGGTGTGACTGAAAGTTGGATATGGGCAGATACCGTGGTGCAACAAGATAGAAACGCTCTGCAGTTTGACCCGACTAACTTGGTATTGAGGGAGTACGATAGTAACAACTTCTTCTTCCATGCTGATGGCAGTATGAGTTACATCGGCAATGACGGCACTGAGACCTATGGGAACAGTTGGATGCAAACTTCAGCTAATACCATGGTGGTAACTTATGAAAATACCTCAACCGAGCAATGGGTACTTGTATCACAAACTGATGACGAATTAACTATCTCTAGGGATGGTTCAGAGGAGGTGCTTACAAATGTTACCTACGAGGGAACAGTAACGGTCTGTGAGGATGGTGATTCACCGTGGGATGATTTTACGGACCAACCCTCTGACTTTGGCACTCGTTCGGACTATGACAGCGCAGTCGCCAACTGTACCGTTGGTGGTGCTCAGTTTATAGAGTCTGATTTCACAGGTAATGGCAGTGAAAGTTCTCGTTGGGAGCTCATCGATCTTTGGGAGATAAATGGCACCGTCATGGCTGTAGTTGAAGAAGAGGTTGTGTTCCATAGTAACGGTACTGGCTACTTTGACGATGATGAGGGATTGTTCGGGTTCGATTGGGTGATTTTGAATGGTGAGGTGACCTTAACCATAACCGAAGAGGAATTTATAGGAGCCAAAGACACCTGGAATAAGGTTGATCAAGATGGAGAGTATATTACGACTAAATCCTTCTGGAGCGATCCAACCTGGAGCAACCCTGCGCCGGCAGAGGGAGAAGCTGAGATATTCTCGGGTGTGATGCGATTTGTGGGGTTTGAATCGCCGTAACGCATATAGACTTATCATCTAGCATAGAATAAACGCCTAGGGTCAAACCTAGGCGTTTTCTATTTAACTGTTAAATCATAAAAATGAAGATAATAGACAACGCGCTGATTAGGCCTGCAACGAAGTAGCAACCCACTTTACCCGCAACGCCGACATGGAACTTAAGGTCGTGCATGCCGTGGTGAAGACGGTGCATTGCGTGCCACATTGGCAGTGCTAGCGTACCGATGATGAATAGCGCACCGATAATGCTGGTGGCGAATTCAGACACACGCTCGTAGCTCATTGCGTCCGCATCGATGATGCCCATTGGCACTAAGATACCTAACACTAGAACCGTGATTGGTGTGATCATCGCAAACCAAGTACCGCCAGCGCCAAATAGGCCCCACCAGATTGGCTCATCAGAGCGTTGTGGGTTGTGGTTAACAGGTTTTACTTTGTAATTTGTGTTCATAACGAAAGCTCCTTACACCACAACAAGAACGATTAAAGAAATAAAAGCCACCGCTGCCCACTGGGTCAGTACGATGATTTTTTTATCAACCAATTTGCCTTTAAGACGGATTGGCATTACTTGAGGCATCATGCTGAAGAAGGTTTGAGCGTGCAGCAAGCTGCCTAGCAGTGCCACGATGTTGATACCAACGACGATAGGGTTCGCCATAAAGCTCAACCAACCATCCCAAGCTTCAGGCCCTTTCACTAGTGCACCCAAACCGAAGGTTAGGAACAGAGTGAATAGAATCAAAGGCAGTACAGTCGCTTCACGTAGCATGTAGAAGCGGTAGAACGGATGGTTGCTCCACCACGTTCTCTTCATCTCACGAACATAAGGCTTACGATTGCTCATATTATGCCTCCTCTGCTGTTTTTACTTGCGATCCGTCTGGCTTGAACATCGAGATAACGAAGTCCATTGAAGACTCAACTTTACCTTGGTTTACTGCAGCCGCTGGGTCTACTTTCTTCGGACATACGTCAGAACAGTAACCTACAAACGTACAGCCCCAAGCGCCATTGTCGCCATTGATAAGCTTCATACGTTCAGCTTTACCATTGTCACGGCTATCTAGGTTGTATCGGTGAGCAAGAGCAAGTGCCGCAGGGCCGATGAACTCAGGGTTTAGACCAAACTGAGGACATGCTGCGTAACACAAACCACAGTTGATGCAGCCCGCGAACTGTTTGTACTTCGCCATTTGCTCTGGAGTTTGGATGTTAGTACCGTCTTCTGGCTTGCGGTCGTTACCAATGATGTATGGTTTGATTGCTTCAAGGCGCTCGATGAACGGTGTCATGTCGACAATCAAATCTTTTTCGATTGGGAAGTTAGCTAAAGGCTCAATCTTGAAGCCATTCGGGTAGTCACGTAAGAAGCTTTTACATGCCAGTTTTGGCACGCCATCAACCATGATGCCGCAAGAACCACAAATCGCCATACGACAAGACCAACGGTAAGACAGGTCTTTATCTAGGTTATCTTTGATGTAACCGATCGCATCAAGTACTGACATGGTTTCATCAAATGGCACTTCAAAGGTTTGAAAGTGAGGTTCTGCATCGTGCTCAGGGTCATAACGCAGGATTTCAATTTTTTGGATTCGATTCGCTGACATTATGCTTGCTCCTCTTCGCTCTTCTTCGCATTCTCTTCTGCTGCTTTTTCAGCGGCAGCGGCTTTCTCGGCTGCTTCACCGTATAGACGAGCTTTAGGTTGAGATTTAGTAATCTTAACGCCGCTGTAGTCGATGGTTGGTGCTGCATCTTCGTTGTAGAAAGATAGAGAGTGTTTCAGGAAGTTCACGTCATCACGTTCTGTGCAGTTGTCGTCTAGACGTTGGTGTGCACCGCGAGACTCTTTACGAAGAATCGCTGAGTGAACCATCGCTTCTGCAACTTCAAGGCCGTAACCCACTTCGATAGCGTAAAGTAGGTCAGTGTTGAACACTTTGCCTTTGTCTTTAATGCTGATCTTCTTGTAGCGCGCTTTCAGTTCAGTGATTTTGTCGATGGTCTTTTGCATCAAGTCTTCTTGACGGTAGATACCACAACCCGCTTCCATGGTGTGACCCATTTCAGTACGGATATCAGCCCAGTTCTCGTCGCCTTCTTGAGCCAAGATGCCTGCGATGCGATCTTCAACCGCTTTCACTTGCTTAGCGATAGACTCTTCGTTCCAGCCTTTGAATTCAGCAGCGCGTTTCACCGCTTCTTCACCAGCAACGCGGCCAAATACCACGAACTCAGCCAGTGAGTTAGAACCTAGGCGGTTTGCACCGTGTAGGCCAACTGAAGCACATTCACCAACGGCGAATAGGCCTTTGATGCGAGTTTCACAAGTACCGTTAGTTTCAATACCACCCATGGTGTAGTGAACAGTTGGACGAATTGGGATTGGCTCTTTTGCTGGGTCTACGTTTACGTACGCTTTTGCCAGCTCACAGATGAACGGAAGACGCTCTTGCAGATACTCTTCACCCAGGTGGCGAAGGTCAAGGTGTACGACATCACCAAGAGGGTGCTTGATGGTGTTGCCTTTCTGCTGCTCGTGCCAGAATGCTTGAGAAACTTTGTCACGAGGACCCAGTTCCATGTATTTGTTTTTCGGCTCGCCCACTGGAGTTTCCGGGCCCATGCCGTAATCTTGCAGGTAACGGTAGCCGTTCTTGTTGACGATGATACCGCCTTCACCACGACAACCTTCGGTCATCAAGATGCCAGTGCCCGGTAGGCCTGTTGGGTGGTATTGAACGAACTCCATATCACGCAGTGGTACACCGTGGCGATAAGCCATTGCCATACCGTCGCCAGTTACGATGCCGCCGTTGGTATTACAGTGGTAAACACGACCTGCGCCACCGGTTGCTAGAACAACAGATTTTGCTTTGATGGTAACAAGCTCACCTTCAGACATGTGAATCGCGATTAGGCCTTGTACTTCGCCATCTTCAACGCCGCTCTGGTTTTCTACGAGAAGGTCCACCACAAAGTACTCATCAAATCGTTTGATTGTGTCGTACTTCATCGAAGTCTGGAACAGAGTATGAAGCATGTGGAAGCCGGTTTTATCCGCTGCGAACCACGTTCTCTCTACCTTCATACCGCCGAATCGGCGTACGTTTACTTCACCGTTTTCTTTACGACTCCATGGGCAGCCCCATTGTTCCATTTGGATCATTTCGCGAGTCGAGTTTTCAACAAAGTATTCAACAACATCCTGTTCACATAGCCAGTCGCCACCGCCAACAGTATCGTTGAAGTGGTTATCTAGGCTATCTTCGTCTTTAATTACCGCTGCTGAACCGCCTTCTGCCGCTACCGTGTGCGAACGCATTGGGTAAACTTTAGAAATCAGTGCTACTTCCAGTTCAGGATTAGCTTCAGCCGCAGCAATAGCTGTACGAAGACCAGCGCCGCCTGCGCCGATGACTGCGATATCTGTGGTAATTGTCTTCACAGTTATTCTCCAGTGTGATGCGGAGTATTCCGCTTGTTATTATAAAAAGCCTATTTAGGAGGTTCTAAATCGTAGGAACCATTTAGCGCCCCTAAGCCTTAAGTGGTAGGTTCAGTGTAAGAGAGGAAGGTATTCGAAAAGTTGATGCATTTGGGTTTTTAGGTCGGTAATGCATATGGAGGCATAGAAATTATAGGTTATGTGACTGCAATCACGGCAATGAATTGTTGATAACGATTAACCCACAGAACGGGTGTTAACGGCTTGTTGAGTATGATTTTTGTTATCAATGTTGATGTGAAAGCTGTATTGATAATTGTATTGTAGAACGTAATTTTCTGGCTTCATTAAAACAATATTTTGCTTTCACGAATAGAAAGATAGAAGCTTACAAAAGCGATGAAAGGTGGTAATTTTCGTCGCCTAGAATTCAGTAATATGGAACTCAATAATGCACTCTACATGGCAACCGGCCGCAACCATTAAACAGTTAAAGCAACGTGCTGATATCCTTAATCAAATTCGTCAGTTCTTTGCTGAGCGAAACGTGATGGAAGTGGATACGCCTGCGATGAGCCACGCCACGGTGACGGACGTGCATTTGCATACTTTCAAAACTGAATTCGTAGGGCCGGGTTATGCGCACGGTCAGCCACTGTTCTTTATGACTAGCCCTGAGTTTCATATGAAACGTCTATTAGCGGCGGGCAGTGGCTGTATCTACCAAATTTGTAAATCTTTCCGTAACGAAGAGAATGGCCGTTATCACAACCCTGAGTTCACCATGTTGGAGTGGTATCGCGTTGGCTTTGATCATCATGACCTGATGGATGAAATGGATTTGCTGTTACAGCAGGTACTTAAATCGGGCTCAGCAGAGCGAATGACTTACCAACAAGCCTTTATTGACGTGTTAGGTGTGTGTCCCCTGGAAGATTCGATGGCTACGCTAAAGCAAGCCGCAGCAAAACTTGGGCTCAGCGATATAGCTGACCCTGAAGAAGATCGTGATACCTTGCTGCAGTTGCTGTTTAGTATTGGGGTTGAAGCCAAAATAGGGCAACAAGTCCCTGCGTTTGTTTATGACTTTCCGGCTTCACAAGCTGCATTAGCCAAGATTAACCCTGAGGACCCGCGAGTGGCGGATCGCTTTGAGGTGTACTTTAAAGGGATTGAATTGGCAAACGGCTTCCATGAATTAGATAAGCCACAAGAGCAGCTCAAGCGCTTTGAAGATGACAATGCCAAACGTATTGAGATGGGCTTATCGCCTCAACCGATTGACCATCACTTGATTGAGGCATTAAAAGCGGGCTTACCAGACTGTGCGGGTGTTGCGTTAGGTATTGATCGTCTGATCATGCTGGCGTTAGGTTATGACCAC
This sequence comes from Vibrio sp. 10N.222.49.C12, assembly GCF_041475025.1. Taxonomy (NCBI): domain Bacteria; kingdom Pseudomonadati; phylum Pseudomonadota; class Gammaproteobacteria; order Vibrionales; family Vibrionaceae; genus Vibrio; species Vibrio sp. 10N.222.49.C12. Next base: position 33,456 of record NZ_JBFRVF010000091.1, read on the forward strand.
ATCGATGACGTGACGGCTTTTCCGTTCCCGCGCTCTTAGCTCTCTATTCAGTTAGTCTTACTTACTGTTTGGCTAACTGACCAGAATCCCAGTGCCACTATCTTACTAGGATACCAGTGCCAATAACGGCAACAATGGCACCGATCCAAGCGTAGGCATTTGGTCTCTGTTTGGTGTACAGCCAAAGTATTGGTAACAACATGATTGGTGTGGTTGAAGATAACAGAGCAACCATGCCGACATTGCCTTCCTGAAGCGCATACAAGATCAGCGTCATTCCCACCGCCATCGCTAAAAATCCGTTCACTGCGGTAATCGCAAATATTTGACCATTCATCGGGTTGATTGCGCGTGAGAGCTTAGCGCCAGTTAGACGAAATGCGGAGTGAGCAACAAAAGCGGTAATCATACGAATCGCTGAAGCGGCAACAGGGTCTATGCTGGTTTGCATCACGGGTTTTGCAATAATACCGCCCAAGGCTTGGCAAATCGCAGCTGTAATTCCGAGAGCTACACCAATCCACACGGTGCCCTTGATGGTTTCGAGTTGGTTGTTGGCTTGTCCTCGACGACCAAAGAATATCGCGGTTAATACACCACTGAACACCAAAGCCGAGCCAATCAGCTCAACCGAAGTCATACTTTCGCTAAATAGGAAGTAACCAAGAATTGCCGAGAACACGGCGTGACAAGAGAACAGCAAACCTGCTTGGCGCGGTCCCATTCTGTTCAAACAGGCAAATAGGGCGGTATCACCAATGAAGATGCCAATTAGCCCAGACAGCATCATCGGCGTGACTAGGTCTGCTTCGACCGTTGACCAGCCACCAGTAAACCAAGCCATGCTCGATAAGATGATAGCAGTGCAACCCATGCGCCAACGGCTATAGGCGAAAGAACCTAAGTGTTGAGCAGGCTTTACTGACATCAGGCTCGCGATAGCCCAAAGAAAAGCGGCAGCAAGAGCCAGCCATTCGAATCCCATTGAAGTGTACGTCCGTGTCAAAATGTAGAAGTGGGGGATTCAATATGCACTAAACCTTCCAGATAGCAAAGACGTGATTACTATCTGGAAGGGCATTAGTAGGGATTAACGTGCTAGGTGATGATAAACAGGGCGAGGTAAACCATCAGCAAGCCCACAATACCTAAGATGATGCCCATCTTCGCCATGTCTTTGCTTTCGATAAGCCCGGTCGAGTAGGCCAGTGAGTTTGGTGGTGTCGATACGGGCAGAATCATGCCAAGTGACGCAGAGAAGGCGACCACAACCAGCAAGCCTTGCAGACCACCAATCGCAACTAGGCTTTCCATGGAAGCACCAATTGCAGCGGCTATCGGCATCAGCAAGTTGGCCGTCGCAGTGTTTGACATGAAGTTCGCCATTAACCAACACACGATAGACAATGTCAGTACCACAGCTGCAGGTGACAGCGATTCATAGTCAATTGCGTGTGCGAGTGCAGCGGCTAAGCCTGTTTTATCTAAGCCAATACCAATCGCAATACCACCTGCGACCAGCCACAACACATCCCAGTTAATCAGCTTGAGCTCTTCTTTACCCATGATGCCAGTGAGCGTAAACACAGCCAATGGAATGATAGACACGACATAGGTGTTCATGCCATGCAGTTTGGTGGTCATCCACAATAAGATTGTCGCAGCGAAGGTGATGTAAACCACAATCGCTCGCCAGCTCTTTCTAAATTGTCCATCGAGCTTGAGCACCATGTTTCTTTCTTTAGAAGGGAAGAGTTTTTGTAGAAGAAACCAAGCGATGGTGAGTTGGATGATCACAAAGGGTAAGCCCATCATCATCCAGCTGAGGAAGTCGATGGTATTTTCACCCGTTAGGTATTGCAGCGCGATGGCATTGGGCGGTGTACCGATTGGGGTTGCGATACCGCCAGTATTGGCAGCAATTGGAATACACAACACGAGCGCTTTGATACCCATATCGCCTTTTGGGGCAGATGCCACGATAGGGCCGAGCAGCGCAAGCATCATTACCGTCGTTGCGGTATTTGACATGAACATTGAGAACACGGCGGTGATCAGCATTAAGCCGAGCATAATGAAGCGCGGTTCTGTACCAAATGGTTTAAGTAGCACTCGAGCTAGGTTGTTATCGAGTTCGTACTTGGATGCGGATATCGCAAGAGCAAAGCCACCCATGAAAAGGATGATGATTGGTGATGAAAATGCACCGAAGATGTCGGTATATTTGATTAACTCACCGAGATCGTGCCCCGCTGGTGGATTTCTAAACAGGTGTAAACCTTTGTCAGATATCATCACCAGTTCAAGCGCAATGATCAAAATGGAAGTGGCGAATACCGGAACAGGTTCAAGCACCCACAGCAGGGCTGCTAATAAGAATATCGCCAACAGGCGGTGTTGAATCAGCGTGAGATCATCGATTGGTATTGAATCTATCGGCATGAATAACACGCCTAAGGGAATCGCAAAACAAATCAACAGCTTGACCAGAACGCCAACATTGAGTTTAGGCATGTACAAAGACCCTATAAATAAAATATCTTCAAATAGAGTAAGTTATCTGGATTTCTGGTACTTGGAGACGGGTTGGAAAATCAAAAAGTTGTTTAAGGTTTCGACAGTTGTTTTGTTTTTGGTCAATCTTTTATCTGGGCAATTAGAGACAAGAGTGAGAAGCATCAGGTGGCTGGGCAGGGTTTGAAAGATTGAGTTGTTAGAGCTTGAGTAGCAAATGAATCGGTAGAGCTAAGAAAAAGGCGCGTTCTTCTCTGAAATAGAAAAAGTAACGCGCCTTGAAAGCTTAAATGAGTTAACTCAAATTGTTAAGCTTGGTCAGTGTTCTCAGCAGAATCGGTAACAACATCGTCATTTGCTTGCGCTTCTTTGCCAGCAATGTGCGCGAAAGGTGTACCAAGAACCGTTTTCTCGCCATTTTGCATAGTGTCGTCAAACTTGATCGCATCTTTAGCGAACAGGTTGATAACGGTTGAACCAAGCTTAAAGCGGCCCATCTCTTCGCCTTTCTTCAAGATGATTGCTTTGTCACCTTGTGCAGGGTAATCCCATTTGTAAACCGAGTTACCACGAGGTGGGGTGATGGTACCTGCCCATACTTGCTCGATGCTACCTACGATCGTTGCGCCAACCAGCACTTGTGCCATTGGGCCAAATTCCGTATCGAAGATACAAACGACACGCTCATTACGTGCGAATAGGTTTGGAACGTTTTCTGCCGTTAACGGGTTAACTGAGAAAAGGTCACCTGGAACGTAGATCATCTGGCGCAGTGTGCCGTCGCATGGCATGTGCACGCGGTGGTAATCACTTGGAGACAGGTAAAGCGTTGCGAATTCACCGTCTTTAAATTCATCCGCTAGCGCAGCATCACCACCCAATAGCTCGCGAGCTGAGTAGTTATGGCCTTTCGCTTGAATCAGTTGACCGTCAGTAATTGGGCCAAATTGGCTCACACGTGCATCTGCAGGGTGAACAATAACAGATTCACCTTCGGCGATAGGGCGCATGCCTTCTTTCAATTCACGCACGAAGAATTCATTGAATGTTTTAAAGTGTTTTGGATCGCTATGCAGAGCTTCATCCATGTTCACTTTGTATTGCTTGATGAACCAGTTGATGATCGCTGTCGTTAAGCCGCCCGCTTTTGCAGACGCAAGTTTGCCGACTAGGCGAGTCAGTCCATGTTGTGGAATCCAGTACTGCAATCCAACTTTAATCTTATCCATTGTATTAATTTTCCAATGCTAATTGTTTTTCAATTAAATCTGTTGATGACGGTTTAGGGCGCGAGATGTTACTTAAATTCGCGCCAATTGTCAGTAAATGCACACATTTGTTCACAAAAACGCGATTAGAGATCGGCTTTTTTGTTGCGTGAATACTGACGGTTATCTTTGTTACTCGCCATGCTTTCAATGATGCGGTGGTAGTTGTCGAAACGTAATCGACTGATCTTGCCGTTTTCTACTGCTTCGCGCAGGATACAACCAGGGTCATCGTTGTGTTTACAGTCGCGGAATTTACAACCGCCAAGGTAAGGCTTGAACTCGATGAAGGCTTCAGTGATTTCATCGGCTTCTAAGTGCCATAGGCCGAATTCACGAACTCCTGGTGAATCAATCAGATCACCACCAGAAGGGAAGTGGTATAAACGGGCTGCCGTGGTGGTATGCTGGCCAAGACCTGAGTTCTCAGAGACTTCACCTTCTTCAATGTCTAGCGTAGGCATTAATGCATTCACTAGGCTTGATTTACCCACACCCGATTGACCAACAAAGATGTTGATACGGTCTTTGAGTTCAGCTTCCAGCTCTTTGATGCCGTAGCCAGACTCTTTACTCACGAACATCACTTTATAGCCGATCTTCTCGTACTCTTTAAGTGTTTCACGGTATTCAGCAATCTGCTCATTAGTCAGTAGATCGACCTTGTTCAGTACAACAAGCGGCGCGATGTTTACCGTTTCTGAAGCAATTAGGTAACGGTCGATAATATTAAGTGATAGCTCTGGTAGCACAGCCGATACGATAACCATTTGGTCGACGTTCGCAGCTACTGGCTTTAGGCCATCGTAGTAATCAGGGCGAGTCAGCATTGAAGTTCTCGGCTCAACCGCTTCCACAACGCCAGAAATACCGGCCATTGATTCTAAGCCTGCGCGCCAAGTCACTCGGTCACCAGAAACTAAAGTCTCGATACTACGGCGTAAGTTACAACGATGAACTTCGTTAGTTTCAAGATCTTCGATATCAGCATGTTGGCCAAAGCGCGTAATCACGAGTCCGCTTTTGGTTCCGCCAAGCATGTTCTCATCCCATTGGATAGAATCTTCTTTCTTGAGTCGCTTGTTCTGGTTGCTACGTACACGACGTACTTGACCTTTGGTTAACTTCTTTTTTTTAGCCACAATTTTTCACTTAACACATCTAACTTGATGATTGGGGACTCAAACAGGATGTTGCTGGTACCACGTGATTTCGATGGTCCTAAAGCTAGTTTGAGTATAGTTATTTGGGTATAGTACCTCTTTTACACATAAACAAATAGGCGACGCCTTATGTCCTTTAGCGATCAGAACCTTATTTGGGTTGATCTAGAGATGACAGGACTTGATCCTGAAACTCATAAAATCATTGAAATTGCTACTATCGTTACTGATAGTGAGCTTAACATCCTGGCTGAAGGACCTGTTTTGGCTATTCACCAACCTCAGAGTGAATTGGACAAGATGGATGAGTGGTGCACAACGACTCACACTGGCAGCGGCCTCGTGAAGCGAATTCAAGAAAGCACGGTTTCAGAGCAAGATGCCATCCAACAAACGATTGAGTTTCTTGAAAAATGGGTACCAAAAGGTAAGTCACCAATTTGTGGCAACAGCATTGGTCAAGACCGCCGTTTCCTATACAAGCACATGCCAGAGTTAGAAGAGTACTTCCACTACCGCTATGTTGACGTAAGCACTCTGAAAGAGCTGACTCGTCGTTGGAAACCTGAAGTGTTAGATGGTTTTTCTAAGTCGGGAAGTCACCTTGCGTTAGACGATATTCGAGAGTCGATCGCCGAGCTGCAGTACTACCGAAAAACGATTATTAACATCTAGTCGAATAAAATGATCACGTTTATCTAACTTTTCAGGGACATAAGAGCCGTTTTTTTTGCAAATCTGTGTGCTTTTACAGCAGTTGAGTAAAAAGTTTCGTAATTTTGCATTAAGGACTTGCATCACAAAAAAATGCTCTTATAATTCGCAGCCCTGAACGGCGAAAGACGTTTTCAGATTGCGATACTAGCTCAGTTGGTAGAGCGCAACCTTGCCAAGGTTGAGGTCATCGGTTCGAACCCGATGTATCGCTCCAATTTGTAGGTTACGGCGAAAGCGGTAATCGAAAGGTGAAAGACCTTTTATAATGCGATACTAGCTCAGTTGGTAGAGCGCAACCTTGCCAAGGTTGAGGTCATCGGTTCGAACCCGATGTATCGCTCCAAATTCTTCTCTTTTAGAGAAAAGAGTCATTGACTTAAACAATGCATCCGGACGCGGGATGGAGCAGTTTGGTAGCTCGTCGGGCTCATAACCCGAAGGTCGTCGGTTCAAATCCGGCTCCCGCAACCACATTACAGTTAAGCGCTATCTGTTGCCCAAGGCAGTAAGAGCAGCGATTAACTAATGCGATACTAGCTCAGTTGGTAGAGCGCAACCTTGCCAAGGTTGAGGTCATCGGTTCGAACCCGATGTATCGCTCCAATTTAAGCCTCATTGTCTTAAACAATGCATCCGGACGCGGGATGGAGCAGTTTGGTAGCTCGTCGGGCTCATAACCCGAAGGTCGTCGGTTCAAATCCGGCTCCCGCAACCACATTACAGTTAAGCGCTATCTGTTGCCCAAGGCAGTAAGAGCAGCGATTAACTAATGCGATACTAGCTCAGT
>NZ_JBFRVF010000092.1:0-212 GCF_041475025.1 Vibrio sp. 10N.222.49.C12
TGAACCACCACTTGTTGAAGCAGGTTCACCTTCAAGGCCGCATACAGCGGGGCGAACTTCTCACTGGCTTGGATGACCCACCTAGCCATGGTGGTACGTGATAGCTCGATACCCGACTGGGTAAACAGCGATTCTTGACGATAAAGTGGCATCGCGTATTGGTATTTTCCAAGAATGATGTTGGTCAGCAAACTTTCTGTGGCGAAGCTTTT
>NZ_JBFRVF010000093.1:0-433 GCF_041475025.1 Vibrio sp. 10N.222.49.C12
GAATGTGAAGCCGTTAAAGAGGACGAGGTTGAGGTGACAACCACGACCACAACGAAAAAGCGCGGTAAACGTAAATCTCTGCCTAAGACCTTGCCTCGTGAGGTTATCGAACTTGATGTAGACGACCATGAAAAGCAGTGCGCTTGCTGCAATCATAGCCTGCATAAAATCGGGGAAGACCGCAACGAGAAGCTAGAGTTCACGCCAGCGGTACTCAAAGTGTTGGAATATGTTCGTCCTAAGTACGCTTGCCGCCAGTGCGAGAAAACAGGCGACAGCAGCCGAATCGTTCAGAAGCCATCCCCTCAGAGCCTCATCCCTAAAAGCTTCGCCACAGAAAGTTTGCTGACCAACATCATTCTTGGAAAATACCAATACGCGATGCCACTTTATCGTCAAGAATCGCTGTTTACCCAGTCGGGTATCGAGCTAT
>NZ_JBFRVF010000094.1:0-26623 GCF_041475025.1 Vibrio sp. 10N.222.49.C12
CTCTAATGGATCGGCTGGTACACAATAGTCATCGAATAGAACTAGGAGGTGAGTCGATGAGAAAACTGGCGCAATCCGATCACTTAGAGTAAAAATAGGAAGAGAGAAAAACGGCAGGATCAAGTGATCGGAATAAACCGAAACGAGCGATCGCAATCACCGAAATACGCACAAAAGAAACAAACTCTTAGACACATTCGCGAAGTTACCTCCCTGCCTCATCGGTATGGAGGCGTGCTCTGGTGCACACCACTGGGCGAGAGAGCTACTGAAACTAGGTCATAACCCGAAAATTATGGCGTCCAAATTCGTTATTCCATATCGACAAAATGAGAAGAACGATGCCAATGACGCAGAGGCCATCTGTGAAGCGGTATCTAGACCCAAAACACGATTTGTCTCTATAAAAAGTGAAGAGCAACAAGCTGTGCTTTGCCTGCACCGTATTCGACAGGGGCTAATTAAAACAAGAACGGCGACTATTAACCAGCTCAGAGGTTTGCTTTCCGAATTTGGTATTGTGATGCCTCAGGGGCGCTACTCGGCTCAAAACACTATTGGTAGTGTCCTTGAAGATGCAGAAAATGGTTTGCCTATACTCGCTCGAGAGCTACTTCAAGATCTATCGAACAAGATTCAACACCTTAACCTAGAAGTATTGCACTATGATCGTAGAGTCTCTGCTTTAGTTCGTGAGATGGCTTCAGCCAAAGCGCTCATGGATATTCCAGGTGTCGGTGAACACAGTGCAAGTGCCATTGTCGCAACCGTCAATGACGCCAAACAATTTGGCTCTAGCCGCCAATTTGCCGCTTGGATAGGGTTGGTTCCAAGACAATACTCAACAGGTGGTCATGTTCATCTTGGTCGCATCAGCAAAAGAGGCGAAAAACACATTCGCACTCTACTTATTCATGGCGCAAGAGCCGTTATTGCACGATGTAAAGAGAAAACCGATCGCAACAGTATTTGGTTAAATCAACTCGTTGAACGACGAGGTTATAAACGAGCAGCTGTCGCCCTAGCAGCAAAAAATGCTCGTATAATATGGGCATTATTAACAACAGGAAAAGAGTACAAGATTAACTATGTAAACGGTTAACACTCACCGAGTCAAAGCAATAGCAAATGATGACAATACGACCAGACCGAGATGCCTAAACCTGTTTAATTGGGAAGTAATAAATACTGTTTAACGAATGAGGCTGGCATCAAGCGAATATCATCAAGGTGACGGAACGATTCCGATTAAACACCGAATGTAGAGCTGCTGTCCGATCCACTGTTGTCAGCGGGAGCTATTGTTGACAAAAGAGGGAGTCCATGTAGCCCAATTAAGGGGTGAACAACGCCTACACCCAAACCTAAAGCATTGTGCCATAAACACTAAAACTGAAGTAGAAACAAAAATGCCAAGCGTTGTGAATCCCTCTTAAATTGCTTGTTAGCAGTGTTCTAACGTCTTACTGCTGTTACTGTCACTTCAATAAGTACGTCACCTTCTAACGCAACACCTAGGCACGCTCGTTGAGGCCAGTGTTCTGGATTTTCACCCAACCACTCACACCAAACTTTATCCATTTCAGGTTTATCTGGCATATTGGCGATAAACACCTGCGCACTTACTATTTGAGTTTTATCAGAATCCAATTCTTCAAGATTTTGTTCTATCGTTTCTAACGTCAGTTTAGTTTGACCAACTATATCCAGAGAAGTGTCTGATGATGTTGCTACCGTCCATACCATGTCTTTATATGCTGAGGACTTATTTCGACCTTGATAGGCACCCCGCTTCCTTTCGATCATTTTGTTCTCCTTGAACTGCTAACATTTTAATATTGTGCAAGCACGAATCCATCCGCTTAACATATCAAAAAGGTCACTCATAACCAACTGAATGCTATGCATTTAATGTAAAAGTGGGTCTAAACATTAAGTGTGAAAACGTGCAAGCACATATCGCCGACTATGTAACGCTCGGCCTCATTCTTAGCCACCCATAAATCTGTAGTGTAATCAATAATTTAAAATAATCCTCTCGTTAAATTCGTGCTCAATCAGAGTTAAAAACCACTCTTTTTTAAGTCATTAATTATTCAACAAGCAATAAACTGTCTGTATGTACAGATTTTGTGAGGGGAATATATGGCGAGTCAATTCATGCAGACAATTTGCGAACATATGACGATGCGAGGCTATAGTCGCAAGACAATCAAAGCCTACTGTTACTGGATAAAATACTTCATTCATTTTCATAAGCTTAAACACCCTGAACAGATGCATGCCGCTGAAGTTGTCTCCTTTCTTTCTCATTTAGCTAATCAACAAAAAGTAGCCATCAATACTCAAAAGGTAGCTCTCAATGCTCTAGCCTATTTATACAATCAATTTATTAAGCAACCTCTAGGAGACTTAGGGTTTAGCTATGCGACTCGGTCTCGAAAAATTCCTAGCGTACTCAATCATGCGGAAGCTATCTCGGTGATCAATGAAATAGATCCTAAATATCAACTGTTTTTTCGCTTGTTGTATGGTTCAGGTTTGAGAGTATCGGAATGCCTGAGGCTTCGAGTACAAGATATAGATCTAAAACAAGGGTCTCTCACTGTTCACAATGGGAAAGGAAATAAAGACCGAGTGACAATTTTAAGTTTTTCACTCACTGAAGCTATACAAGACAAAATTTCACAAGTTGCAGTTCTGCTCGCTAAAGATAACTTGAATGGGTTTGGGCCATCTTTGCCTCACCGATTAGGTAAAAAATACCCTAGTGCCTATCGACAACTTGCTTGGATGTACCTATTCCCATCAAAATCCGTCACTCAACACTCTGAGTCGGGGATCGTATGCCGACACCACCTACATGATTCGGTACTCCGAAAAACGCTGAAGAAGGCGACTAACTCTAATAAATTGCGCCACAAGCGAATTAGTTGTCATACTTTCAGGCACAGTTTTGCTACGCAACTTCTAAACTCAGGCTCCGATATCAGAACGGTTCAAGAGCTACTGGGGCACAGTGATGTTAAGACAACTCAGATTTACACTCACGTTATTGGGCAACACTTTAGTGGCACGACTAGCCCAATGGAGGGCTTATAACGAAACTCCCTCATCGATAGTTGAACCTTGGCTTGATGGCTTCTGTCTGACAAGGTTGTCTGATATGGTGGCGGCAGAACTTCAGCAATTGTTTAGATAGTATTGAATATGAAAACACTAACCATACTTGATGGCGGCATGGGCCGAGAACTCAAAGAAATTGGCGCGCCATTTTCTCAACCGCTTTGGAGTGCTCAAGCGCTGATTGAAGCACCCGAATTTGTCAGCCAAGCGCATCAAAACTTTGTCGATGCCGGTGCTGAAATCTTGATCACCAATAGCTACGCCTGTGTGCCTTTTCACTTGGGTGAAGAGCTGTTCGAGCAACGAGGCTTTGAACTAGCCGCACTGTCTGGCGAACTGGCTAAAGCAGTGGCTGACAATGCACCCCACACAGTGAAAGTAGCAGGCGCGATTCCACCGCCATTTGGCAGCTACCGACCAGACTTATTTAAGGTAAAAGAGGCGGCGCCAATCATCCAAACGCTTTACGATGCCCAGGCTCCAAACATCGACCTTTGGATAGCGGAAACGATTTGTAGCCTGCAAGAATTCGAATCCATTCATGCGGTACTTAAGCAGTCAGATAAGCCGTGTTACTACGCATTCAGTTTAGAAGATACCAAGGGCGATTTTGCCAACATTCGTTCTGGCGAGAGCGTAACAGACGCCATCAAACTTGCCTGCCAATCAAACGCGACAGGCATTATGTTTAACTGTTCAGTGCCTGAAGTGATGGATCAAGCCATTATCGATGCCAAGAAAGTGATCGATGAGCTAGGCAGTGATTTAGAAGTTGGTGTCTATGCCAACAATTTTGCGCCTATCAGCAACGAACATGAAGCGAATGATATGTTTCAGGAGATGCGTGAGCTGGATGGCCAAGGTTACTTAACTTACGCTAAACGCTGGCATGCACTGGGCGCGAATATTATCGGTGGCTGTTGTGGCATCGGGCCAAAACACATTAAAGCCCTAGCCGATTGGAAACACTCAATACAGAGCTAATCCTGAGCTTCAACTAGAATAAAATAAATAGAGAACAGGTTGAGAAATCTGTTCTCTATTTGTATGTGAAGTCTCTGAGTACACTGATACAAAACAACGATTTGGAGCAACAGATGAGCGACAAGCAACGCAAAATAAAATGGGGCATCGCAGGGCTAGGCAATATCGCCAATCGATTCGCAACCGCAGTCACAGAGCACTCTCTGCATGGTGAGCTTGATGCGGTTGCCGCCAGAGATCACTCACGCGCAGCCACGTTCGCCAACAAGTTTGCTTGCGACAAGGCGTATGGTTCTTATGAAGAGATGGCGAATGACCCAAGTGTTGAAGCGGTTTACATCGCTACGGTTCACCCATACCACCAGCCACTCGCCGAACTGTTTCTAAAGAACAATAAGCACGTATTGGTCGAGAAGCCGGCTTTTACCAACCTTGCTGACTGGCTTGAGATGAAAGCTCTCGCGAAGCAAAATGGCGTGATGCTGTTAGAAGCAATGAAAACCGTGGTGTTTCCCGCATATCGTGAGCTCCAATCATTCTTGGTCGATAACAACATTCAGATAGATTCAATCGAAGCCAGCTTTGGTAACCATCATGACTATGAGCCCGATTTGTTTATCTTCAATCCGGATTTGTCAGGCGGAGCAACACTCGATGTTGGGGTCTATGGGCTTTGGTTCTTTTACGATCTGTGCCGAACGCTGGGTGTAAACCCTTCAAAACCTCAGGTAGAGATGTCGTGTCTTTATGAGGGGGCAAATGTTGATACCGATGCGTGCTTTACATTCTCTGGTGATATAAGCGGTAAGATATCGGCATCAACAGTGCAAAACCTTCCCCGAACAGCACACTTGAGTGGACCTGAAACCAAAATCACCATTCACGAAAAATGGTGGAATCCGGCCTTTATTGAGATTGAACATCAAGGCAAAAAGTCGACCATTAACTACCGAGTGACAGGGAATGGATTCGAGTTTGAAATCGACCATTTTTCAGATTTGGTGCTTCAAGGCAAAACTGAATCGAATATCCTGAGCTCAGAGATAACCTCTCGAGTTCTCGATACGATGGAAAACGCACTGATTGATTCTGGCTATTCACATTTAACTCAACCTCGTCGTTAGGAAAAGCAAATTGGGCAACCTTAAGCGTAAGCTTGAACTGTATGAAAAGATATTTCAGGCTTTTGGGCCTGGAGTATCACATTGTCAGGTCAACCAACTGGCCACACTGCTGCACGTGAGTGAACGTCACGTTCAGACCTTACTCAAAGCGATGACAGCACAAGGTTGGATTGAGTGGCAAGCTAGCTCAGGCCGCAGCAAGAAGGCACAACTCACGTGTCTGGTTGAACCCATTGAGGCGTGTTACCAATACGCACAAACCCAAGCTGACGCAGGCAACATAGAACAGGTGTTTAGCACCTTGAGCTTCAACGGCCGCAATGCTGGCACTGAGTTGCAAGCCTTTCTAAGCAATACCAATCCGTCGACGCAGAATATCGCGTACATCCCGTTTCACCGAGAACTCGAAGCGCTTCACCCTCAACGCGTGCTTAGACGCACCGAACGTTTCTTAGTTATGCAAGTTTGCCAACGCCTAACCTCCGTTAAGCACGGCAAACTCAGCGGCGATCTGGCTTATCATTGGCAGCCTAATCAAGATGCGACACAGTGGCACTTTCAGATTCGCAATGGTGTTCACTTTCATAACGGAAGAACACTCGAACCTCAAGACATAGCACGCAACCTTAACTCTCTCTGCCAAAGCAAAATATGGCATCGCTGTTATCAGCATATTGATGAGGTCTCTGTCTCGGCAGGCAATGTGGTTGTCGTAAAGTTGAATCAACCTGATTGGCATTTACCGCGCCTACTTGCTAGGGCTGAAGCCTCCGTATTCGATCACTCATTACCGACTGATAGGCTGATTGGATCTGGCGCGTTCTCATTAGACATCTTCTCAAGCAAGATGTTGAGATTGAGCCGCAATAGCGCCTATTCACACAGCTCGCCGATTCTGAATCGAGTCGAGTTGTGGGTCTATCCTGAATGGGCACAGAGCAAAGCCTGCGCTCAAAATCAGGTGTGCGTGAAACTGCCCGAGAAAACGACCAGCGTGCGTGGCGATGACCATTCTTCCCAACCGGATTTCGGCTCAACCTTCTTTAAGATTCAAAGCCCGATGTTGTCTTCAACCGTTCGTGAGTTCACCGTTGAAGACACCTCTGAATGCCAAGCCCTTTTCGATCAGTTGTCAGTGTCTGGCGACCACAAAACCAGCGTGGAATATGGGCACTACCTAACTCACTACCTAACGACCAAAGACGTCGCGCTGTGCAGTATTATTGATGAGAACAACACCTTCACTTCGTGGTTAAGCTTTTTCACTCGCTTCCCGTTTGAGGAATTAACTTTACCTTCTGAGATGCTAGAGAAAATCGAACAAGGCTTAGCCTCAATAAGAAACCAGCCCAACGTTAAGTTAGCGATGAATACACTGTTGGAACTCAAGCATTGGTTGAATGACTCTGGGGTCGTGGTTGAGCTCAAGCAAGAGGCGTTCAACTTAGAGGTTTCTGAAAAGATACACGGCGCGCAAGTGAATGGTTTCGGTTGGTGCGAGCTCGACAAGCTGTGGATTAGCCATTTGTAAGCGTATTTCGTAGCTGAATGTATTTCACAACCTAGCCCAACCAAGCTGCAACCAATCATTATGTTCAGTCACAGCGTAGGTCGAATAGGCTAAGGGTTAGCTCACTAGCGCCAATTCAGACTCTTTATAGATACGGTTAGCCACGTTGTATGCCGCAGGCAAAGTTAGGGTCTCTTTGCATCTGCGCTTAAACTGCTCGACTTCAATCGTTTGTTCTTCTAGTAAATAAAACAACTCACTCAAGTAGTTAGCTTCAAACACAGCTTGACCAAGTGGTGTGCATTCGTATCGGCTCGACTCTTGGTAGCCAATTGCGGTCAACACAGACTCTGGCAGTTCCCAGAACTTAGCAATGGTGTAAGTCAGGCGAATAGAGTAGCTGTTCATCAGGCGCTTCAATGCCAACGAGTTAGGTGGAACAGAAGGATCAACATGCTTGAAGGCTTCTACCATCATCTGGAAAATGATCATCTTGCCTAAGTTGCGAATTAACCCAACAAAGTATGCCGCTGCTTGATCTTCTTGAGGTGAAGAGTCTTTCATCAACTCCTTAGAAAACGACGCGGTTTGAACACTGTGATTCCAAATTTTCTCACCGAAGTGACGCCAGTAAATATTGTTCCCCGGCGTGAAGTTCTTCATGTAAGAATTAACCACGCCTTCAATTAGCCCTTGTGAACCCATATTGAGGAAAGCAGTTTTTAAGTCAGTAACTTGTTTTTCACTGCGTTTGTAGAAGGCGCTGTTAGCCAGTTTAATCACATCGGCAGCCATACTCGGCTCGCGCTCAATCACTCTTAACAATGCATCGACATCAAAGTCGTCGCTCTGTAATTCTGCCATTAACGTGGTTACAGAGGCTGGCATCACTGGCAGTTCATTAAGCAGGGCTTTTGGAGAGCGAATCAAACGTTCGATCTGACAAGCGACAAAATCACTAAATGGGTCTGACTCCGTTCGAAGACGAGACTCTCCAAACAAATAATCAAGGAACTCACCATCGTGAAGGCTAAGCGTATTATCGACGATTAATGATGATGGCTGAGTGGACGACGGCGGAACAAAGATTGAAGACTGAACAGAATCAGTAGCAACGGTTTGTTGTTGCTCTTGTTGGGCAGGCTCTGCAGAGGGTTTGTTTTTTGAATCAACAAAAGGTGAGAATAGTGCCTGCAATACCCTTTTAAACATCAATACGGCTCCTAGATGATTATCAAACAGTTCGGGATATATAATGGCGGTAATTATCGCACAGTTAATTCATAAACCACACAATGATAAATGAATCATTAACTTTTCAGCTGTATAGGATCTGTTACTCAACGGGTTGCAAGACTGAGCCCGCCAGCATTCGCCAGAAACAAAAAAGCGAGCACATGATACTGGCTCGCTCTTACATAGATTAGATGCGTGACACCGTCTAAAGTTAACTCTGAGCGACTTTCAACACGATCTTACCAACGTGTTTTTTCTTTAAGAACTCATCTTGCGCTTTATGGATATCGGCTAGCGGATAAGAATCTGCAACGATGGCGCCAATCTGCTGTTTCTCAATACGGTTGACTAGGTTCTGGAATACTTGTGGTTCTAAAACTGTGCAACCAAAAAAGCTGAGATCTTTAAGATATAAAGTGCGAACATCAAGCTCAACCATAGCGCCACCAATCGCGCCTGATACGGCATAACGGCCATGTGGTTTCAGCACTTCAAGGAATTCCGGCCACTTATCACCGGCGACTAAATCGATAACCACATTCACGCTGCTTTCGCCTAGCGCTTTAACCAAATCCGCATCACGGGCAATCACTTCATCAGCGCCAAGTTCAAGTAACTGTTGGTTCTTGCTTGGGCTAGTGATGGCAATAACATACGCGCCGCGAGCTTTTGCTAGCTGAATAGCCGCAGAGCCCACACCGCCCGATGCACCTGAGATAAGCACGCGATCACCTTCAGCCACATTGGCACGAGTTAGCATGTTCTCTGCTGTTGAGTAAGAACATGGGAAAGACGCTAGCTCAACATCCGACATAGAACTGTTCACCGCGTAAGCATGCTTAGCTGCTACTTTGGTGTATTCAGCGAAACCACCATCGCACTCAGAACCGAAATACCATGGTTGTGGTAGATCTTGTCCATAAACCTCGGTCAAACAAGGCTCAATCAGAACACGCTCACCAATACGGTCAGCCGAAACTTCGTTACCAACAGCTACAATAAAACCGCACACATCGGCACCTTGGATGCGAGGGAATTTCAACGCTTCACCCGACCAACTGGCATCGTCTGAATCATCACTTTTTGCATACCAACCGATTCGCGTGTTGATGTCAGTATTATTAACGCCTGCTGCCATGACTTTGATCAGCACTTCATTAGGCTCAATTTTTGGAACAGCAATGTCTTCACGGTAGCCAAGCATTTCTGCCCCGCCGTGCCCTAGCATCTCTGCGCCTTTCATTGTTTTTGGTATCTCGAAATTCATACTGTTTCCTTGAGTAATTTTGTCACCATATTCTGTGCCGATGCCACTGCTTCTTCGCCTAAGACTGGCCACGCGCTTGATACGCCTTCATGAAGTAAAAACAGCGGTGTCGCGAGATCCTCTCGCAGGCTCTGCTTGCCTATCAGCAAACGAACTTGTTCTTTATGCTGTGTAACCGCTTGGCTGATAAGCTCATTATCGGGAAACGCGGCCATCGCATTCATCGACATGCACCCGTGCGGCGCATATTCTTCTAACCATTGTTGAAGCTTGTTGAAGATATGAGTAACCGATGCGAGCCCCTTTTCAGGCGACGTTTCCAACAAGAAATCTAAGTAGCGTTGGTGTCGATATTCCAAGGCACCAACGATCATCGCTTCTTTTGAAGGGAAATGTTTATACAAGGTTCTTAGGCTTACATCGCACGCCGTTTTCAGCTGTGCAACGCTCGGCTCAGCAAAACCTTGCTGGCTAAATGCCACCTCTAAGCTTGCTGCAATCTGTTCTCTCAACATAGTGCTCTCTCAATACCCGACAAAGGGTAGAATGATTGTTCTACCTACAGAGTAGAACGATCACTCTACCCCTGTCAATCATAGACACAATCTTCAAGAGGACCAGATACAAAAAAAACCAGAACATAGGTTCTGGTTTTAACAGGGAATTTTATAGCTAGAATCAGTGGTTACTTAGTATAAAAAGCACGTTTCAATGCCATCTCTAAACCACGAACTTCAGCTAAGCCTTTCAATCGACCAATCGCCGAATAACCTGGGTTAGTGGTTTTCTTAAGGTCATCCAGCATTTGATGACCGTGATCCGGACGCATTGGAATTAAGCGGTGATCGCCCACTTCTGCACGACGATTTTCTTCATCCAAAATAGCCATCACAACGTTGTACATGTCCACATCACCATCGAGGTGCGCTGCTTCGTGGAATGTCATTGGGTTGCTCTCTTCACGCTTAGTTGAACGCAGGTGCGTAAAGTAAATTCGGTCACCGTGCTTTTTGATCATATTAACCAGATCATTGTCGCCACGAACACCGTATGAACCCGTACACATCGTCAAGCCATTCATTTTGCTCGGTACATGCTCGGTCAACCAATCAATGTCTTCGATCGTTGAAACGATGCGAGGCAAGCCTAGAATCGGACGCGGTGGATCGTCTGGGTGAACCGCCATCTTCAAGCCATTCGCATCACAGATAGGCATCAGCTCAGCGAGGAAGTAAGACATGTGCTCACGTAGCTTGTCTTTGTCGATTCCCGCATAGCGATCTAGCTGTGCTTGAAACGCTTCTAGTGTGTAACCTTCTTCAGCGCCTGGCAGGCCAGCGATGATGTTATTAGTCAGTTGCTGAATTTGCTCTGGCGTCATGTTGTTGAAGTAATCCAACGCTTGAGCTTGCTCTGATTCTGAATAGTCCGACTCTGCACCTGGACGTTTCAAGATATGCAGCTCAAATGCCGCAAACGCGATTTGGTCAAAACGCAGTGCGCGCGAGCCATCAGGCATTTCAAATTCTAAATCGGTACGCGTCCAGTCCAACACTGGCATGAAATTATAACAAACCGTATCGATGCCACACTCAGCAAGGTTAGACAGAGTTTGCTTATAGTTATCAATCCACTGCTGGTAGTTCCCAGTTTGAGTTTTGATCTCTTCGTGCACAGGCACGCTTTCTACAACCGACCACGTTAAACCTTTCTCTTCGATAATGGCTTTACGCTTAAGGATTTCTTCTTTTGTCCAAACTTCACCATTTGGAATATGGTGCAGTGCATTCACAATACCAGTTGCGCCCGCTTGACGAATATCGTCTAGCGAAACTTGATCATTAGGGCCGTACCAACGCCACGTTTGTTCCATGAGACTTACCTTTCTTTAAGACGCACTTAGCCGGCTCGAATTAATCAAGCTAAATGCAATAACGACTTCTTAATGGCAGCAATGACAATTACTGCCCGAGATAGCACCGGTCTACGCCGGTCTAAAGACGATTACCTATCTACAACCTAGTGAATGAATCAGCTTTCAAGAGGAGCCTTGTCGCTGAATTCAACATTAGCTTCAGAACTAGCTTTCTGAGCTAAGCAGCACCACTGGGTTGGAGCTAAATAAGTAACCATCAAAGTTTGGGTCATCAATGTCTGACAGCGCTAACAAACGCTGTTTAACATTCTCAAGGTGTTGCCACATTGCGTTCTTAGCAGCGACAGGGTCTTTGCGCTGTAAGGCGGCGAGGATACGAGCGTGATCATCTAACCATTCTTCACGGTAATCTTGACCACTGATGTGAGAGTGGAGTTTATTCCACATTGGACTCTTTTCGCGTCGATCCCAGGATTGTTTCAACATATCTACCAGCACAGAGTTTTGAGTTGCCTCTGCAATACACATGTGAAATCTTTCATCTCCGCTGCAATCGGTAGTGCCGCTTGCAAGCTCTTCGCGCTCGAGTTCGAGTGCAGAGCGCATCTTAATGATGTCGCCCGGAGTGACCTGAGTTGCCGCAAACTCCGCGATATTACTTTCCAGTAATTGGCGGGCCTGCAGCATCTCGAATGGACCAGCGTCATCACTGACCACATTCTCGCGAGAATGAGTTGGAATGTTCAGGACATAAACACCCGACCCTTTTTTCACCTCAACTAAGTTTTCAAGCTCCAGCATGATGATCGCTTCACGCACCACAGTGCGGCTTACATCTAGACGATCAGCAATATCGCGTTCTGGAGGTAACCTATCTCCGACCTTATACAGGCCTTCAATCAGTTCTTTTCTTAGTACTAACCCTATCTCCTGATAAGGTCTTTTCGGCTCGAAAGGCATCATGATGATATTGTCACTTCTTTCCATTGTATTTCTCTCGCCATCATAATGACCAAATATAATTGGTCAACCTCTATATCTTAAAATGCAGTAACACCTTGTTTTTGTATTACTCTTTTTTCTATATTTGCTCGTTATTCAACAGCCTGAATACGGTCAATCAATGCGCTCAATTCTGGGTCCGCTTTATCTAGCGCGTCGTACATAGGTTGAACCGCTAGTGCGAACGCAGCCTTGTCTGGTTCCACAAAAGTAACGCCCATTTTCTCGGCTTTAGCACGCTCTTTTGCTTCCGATTCAGCCCACAATTTTTTCATCAATTCAGATGAATCACTTGCCGCCTTCATTAGCGCATCTTGTTGTTCTGCAGTCAGTTTATCGTATGCTTTGGTTGAGATAACCAACACATCCGGAACCATCGTGTGCTCATCTAAGCTGAAGTATTTAGACACTTCACTGTGACGGCTCAAGCTGAAAGAAGGAATGTTATTTTCAGCCGCATCTACGACACCTTGCTGCAGTGCTGTGTACAACTCACCGTAAGCTAGTGGCGTTGGGTTACCGCCTAACGCTTTCACCATCGCAATTGCTGATGGGCTTGGTTGAACACGAACTTTCAAACCTTTCAGATCTTCTGGTGTGTTAATTGGCTTATTGGTATAGAAGCTACGCGCACCAGCGTCGTAGTAAGTCACACCAATAAAGCCGCTATCACGAGAAGAGTTAAGAATGTCACGGCCTACTTCACCATCAGTCACACTGTAGTAGTGCGCTTGATCGCGGAATAAGTAAGGCATGTTGAATGATGAATAAGCAGGAGAAAAAGCTTCTAGCTCAGCAGCATTACTTTTCACCATATCTAAAGCGCCGTTCTGCATCAGCTCCATAGATTCACGCTGTGTACCCAATTGAGCATCAGGGTAAATACGAATACGCACCTCACCATCAGTCAATTCACGTACTTCTTTCGCCATAAACGTCATCGCTTCATGTACTGCATGGTCACGAGGGTGGTTATGGCTCAGTTTCAATGTTGTCGCTGCATAAGCAGAAGCTGTTGCTCCAAAAGTCAAAGCAGCACCGACAACCGCACTAATCAAAGTTTTACGCGTCATCATCATTCTTATTCTCCGTGGATTGGTTATCCAAAATGTAGGGTGTTTTTTGTTATGGGCTCATATTGGGGCTCAAAAAAGGAACCGTCAAAGCTGAAATTAAAATTGATTGACCAAAGTCACAATAAAAACCCATAAATTGGTCAACCAAAATCATTTGTGAAGTTGCTCACGCCAACCAAAAAATGAATAGCTTATGATTCAGCCAGATTTTTGAACATCCCATCCCTACATAGAAACAATTTCTTACATTGGTAAACCAATTGTTATGAGATACGCAATTTTGTTGAAAGGAAATAAACATGAATAAATTGGTCAGTTACATAAATAGAGGGTTGGCCGCCTTTACAGTGTCTCTATCGTCTTTCTTGGTGCTATGCGTGATATGGCAGGTTCTATCCCGCTATGTTATTGGCAAACCAAGTACTGTTACCGACGAGCTCGCTCGTTACCTCTTTATGTGGGTAGCCCTGATTGGTGCTGCTTACACAACAGGTCTGAAACGCCACCTTGCCATCGACCTACTTACGATGAAGCTGACTGGCAAACGTAAATTAATCAACGAAATCATTATCCAAATAGCCATCGCTTCTTTCTCTTATATCGTTCTGGTACACGGTGGCAGCCAACTTGCAGCTAAAACACTTGCGATGGGACAACTGACTCCCGCTCTAGGTTTAGAAATGGGCTACATCTACTTCTGCTTACCGGTTAGTGGCGCTTTGATGATTTTTTACTCAGTCGTATTTACCTACGAACGCGTTAAACAATTAATGTCAGGTGACGATTTGATCACCGACTCACAACTTGATTGATAGAAGGATTTCACAATGGAATGGCAAGTAATACTGACATTATTCGGTAGTTTCGCTGTACTGCTTACAATCGGTGTACCGGTCTCTTTTGCGATTGGTTTATCGTCACTAGCAACCATCTTAATGAGCTTACCGCTTGAGCCTGCAATTGCTGTAGTTGCTCAACGTATGGCGGCAGGCCTTGATAACTTTGCACTATTAGCAATTCCGTTCTTCATTTTGGCGGGCAACATCATGAACCAAGGCGGCATCGCGCTGCGTTTGATCAACTTCGCGAAAGTGTTGGGTGGTCGTCTACCAGGTTCACTCGCCCACGTAAACGTGATGGCAAACATGATGTTTGGGTCTATCTCAGGCTCAGCGGTTGCATCGGCTGCTGCAGTTGGTGGCACTATGTCTCCTCTGCAAAAGAAAGATGGATATGACGAAAACTACTCGGCTGCGGTAAATATTACGTCATGTCCTGCGGGCTTGCTTATCCCACCCAGCAACACGCTGATCGTGTTCTCATTAGTTTCTGGTGGTACCTCTATTGCAGCATTGTTCTTAGCAGGCTACATCCCAGGCCTATTGATGGGGCTGAGCATCATGATGGTGGCAGGTATTATCGCGAAACGTCGTGGCTACCCAGTCGCAGCTCGTCCTTCCACATCAATGGTATGGAATACCTTCCTAAAAGCAGCACCTTCTTTAGCACTGATCGGCATCATCATGGGCGGCATCATTGGCGGTATCTTTACTGCGACTGAGGCTTCCGCAATTGCTGTGGTATACACGTTTGTTTTAGCTGTGCTTGTCTACCGCGAAGTGAAATGGGGTGATATTCCAAAGATCATCCTTGAGTCTGCAGTAACAACATCTATCGTTCTATTACTGGTTGGCGCATCAATGGGCATGTCTTGGGCAATGGCGAACGCCGATGTACCTTACATGATTGCCGATGCTCTACTCGCGGTTTCCGAAGACCCACTAATGATCCTACTGATTATCAACGTGATTCTGTTGATTGTTGGCATCTTTATGGATATGACCCCTGCGGTTCTTATCTTCACACCAATCTTCTTACCAATCGCGCTAGACCTAGGCATCGACCCTGTGCACTTCGGCATCATGATGACCTTCAACCTTGCTATCGGTATCTGTACACCGCCAGTAGGTAGTGCTCTGTTCATCGGTTGTTCGGTTGCCAACATTGCCATCGACAAAGTCATCAAGCCTTTATTGCCATTCTATGCCGCACTTATTGCAGCCCTAATGGCCGTTACTTTTATCCCTGAGCTGAGCTTGTTCCTACCTGAATTGGTACTGGGCTACGGTTCGTAATTTGGTCACAGATAGATTCTAAGACTGCTAAACACTCAAACGCTTTATCAAATAATAAAATCCCGCTGGTTCGCTGGCGGGAAAAGGAACTGAATAATGAAGACTGTTGCTAACTCTACGCTGCCAAACACTGTACTACGACCTGACTACGACCGTTCAGCACTCCAAAGCCGTATCGTGCACCTTGGCTTCGGTGCATTTCACCGAGCGCATCAAGCGTTGTTCACCAATGAAATGCTCAGCAAGACCAGCACTGATTGGGGTATTTGCGAAATTAACCTATTCGGAGGCGAAGACTTAATTGAATCACTTCGCACGCAAGATCACCTTTACACGGTTGCTGAAAAAGGCGCTGAATCCACAGACGTTAAAGTGATCGGCTCAGTGGCCGAATCTCTTCACCCAAGCCTAGACGGCATCGAAACCGTATTAGAAAAAATGGCCGAACCTCAAGTGGCTATCGTTTCTATGACCATCACAGAGAAAGGCTACTGCGCAGACCCAGCGACAGGAAAACTCGACAAAAATAACCCATTAGTCATCGCTGACCTAGCTAACCCAAGCGAACCTAAATCAGCATTAGGTTACATTGTGCAAGCGCTCAAAATTCGACGTGAACGTGGCTTAACACCATTCACGGTCATGTCTTGCGATAACGTGCAAGAGAACGGTCATGTAGCAAAAGCAGCGATCATTGAGTTTGCTCAACTGCTTGACCCAGAATTACGTGATTGGATTGAAACCAATGTCACCTTCCCATGCACCATGGTTGACCGTATCGTACCCGCAGCAACAGAAGAAACACTGACAGAAATTGCAGAACTGCTTGGTTGTGAAGACCCATGTGGCATCGCCTGTGAACCCTTCCGCCAATGGGTGATTGAAGATAACTTTGTGGCAGGTCGTCCAGATTGGAATGTCGCTGGCGCAGAGTTCGTAGAAGATGTGGTGCCTTACGAAGAGATGAAACTGCGTATGCTCAATGGCAGTCACTCTTTCCTTGCTTACCTTGGATACCTTGGTGGCTACGACCATATTTCCGACACTATGACGGATGCTGGCTACCGAAAAGCCGCTTTTGACATGATGATGAAATCACAGGCACCTTCGTTAACGATGCCTGAAGGGACTGATTTAGAAGGTTACGCAACCTTGCTGATCAACCGCTTCACTAACCCAAGCTTGAAGCACAAGACGTGGCAGATTGCGATGGATGGCAGCCAGAAGATCCCTCAACGTATGGGTGGCAGCTTACGATTCCATTTAGATCAAGGCTCAGATTTCTCGTGGCTTGCAACCGCCATCGCTGGCTGGATGCGCTATGTATCTGGCGTTGATGAGCAAGGCAATGAGATTGATGTCCGCGATCCAATGGCAGACACACTTCGCCAGATCTGCGACCAGCATGGACTCAATGTTTCTGTGGTTCCAGCATTACTTGCGGTTGAAGCGATTTTCCCTGCCGAGCTAGGCCAAGACCCGCAGGTCATTGATGCGGTAAGTTCAGCGTACCAATCATTAATTGAACACGGTGCCGTTGCGACCGTGGCTGCGTTATAAGGAGTACAAACAATGAAGAATTTCTTATGTGAAGACTTTTTACTGTCGAATGAGACTGCACGTCGTTTGTACCATGAACACGCAAGCCACCAGCCGATTTATGACTATCACTGCCATCTAAACCCGGCAGAAGTGGCTCAAGATCGTCAGTTCGAAAACATGTCTAAGATTTGGCTTGAAGGTGACCACTACAAATGGCGTGGTATGCGTTCAGCAGGGATTGATGAGCGTCTGATTACTGGAGGCGCAAGCGATTATGATAAGTTCATGGCCTGGGCTAGAACCGTCCCTCAAACCTTGGGCAACCCACTTTACCATTGGACTCATTTAGAACTACGCCGCCCATTTGGTATTACTGGCACTCTCTTTGGTCCAGAAACCGCAGACCAAATTTGGCACGAAGGCAACGAGCTATTAGCGACACCAGAATTTAGTGCTCGCGGCATCATGAAGCAGATGAATGTGGTGATGGCTGGTACGACAGACGATCCAATTGATTCTCTTGAACACCATAAGGCGATCGCTCAAGACAATTCATTTGATGTACAAGTGTTACCAAGCTGGCGCCCAGATAAAGCCTTCAAAATCGAACTCGACACCTTTGTCGATTACCTGCGCCAACTTGGTCAAGTAGCCGATATCGAGATCCGTCGATTTGATGATCTGTTGAGTGCGCTAGACAAGCGTTTAGTCCACTTTAATGCCCATGGCTGTCGTGCGGCTGACCACGGTATTGAAGTGGTTCGCTACGCACCTATTCCATCAGAATCGGATTTGGATGCCCTGTTAACTCGACGCCTCAATGGCGAAACGCTCACCGATCTAGAATGTGCGCAGTTTTCAACAGCGGTTCAGGTGTGGTTAGGCAAGCGCTACGCCGCAATGGGTTGGGTAATGCAGCTTCACATTGGTGCTCAGCGCAATAACAACACGCGCATGTTCCAACTGTTAGGCGCAGATGCAGGGTTTGATTCGATCAGCGATAAGACGTTTGCCTTCGAATTGGCTCACCTGTTAGACGAAATGGATCAAAGCAACGAGTTACCTCGCACCATTCTTTACTGCTTAAACCCTCGCGATAACGAGATGATGGCAACCATGATTGGTAACTTCCAAGGTGGCGGCATCGCGGGCAAAGTTCAGTTTGGTTCTGGTTGGTGGTTCAACGATCAGAAAGACGGCATGCAACGCCAAATGGAACAGTTATCTCAACTTGGTCTGCTTAGCCAGTTTGTCGGCATGCTGACTGACTCTCGCAGCTTCTTGTCGTACACACGCCACGAATACTTCCGCCGAATTCTGTGTGACATGCTTGGTCGTTGGGCTGAAAACGGCGAGGTACCAAACGACATGTCACTGCTTGGCCCTATGGTCGAAGACATCTGCTTTGGTAACGCAAAACGCTACTTCGAAGAGAGGGCGTAACCGATGAAACATATCGCTATTATTGGTGAGTGCATGATCGAGCTGAACGGCAAACCGTTCGGCTCAATGCATCAAACGTTTGGCGGGGACACACTCAATGCTGCGGTCTATCTAGTCCGCGGCTGCGAGGCGAACCTCCATCAAGATGAAATAAAAGTGTCCTACGTCACGGCTTTGGGCGCAGACCCGATTAGCAAGGGAATGTTAGAACGCTGGCAACAAGAGGGGGTGTCGACGGACCTTGTTCTACAAGACAGCCAACGTACTCCGGGTCTATACCTAATTCAGCTTGATGACGCAGGTGAACGTACCTTTCTGTACTGGAGAAACCAGTCGGCTGCACGCTACCTGCTACAGCACCCAGATTTCAATCAGATAAAGCAGGCACTGCGCAATGTCGATATGGTCTTTCTCAGCGGCATCACATTAGCGATTCTGCCTGAACAAGATCGTATCGAGCTATTGAACATCTTGGTTGAGTTGAAGGCACAAGGTGTTGAGATTGCCTTCGACAGTAACTTCCGCCCTGCACTTTGGCCACAAGACGAAAACCAAACCGTCAAAAACAGCTACCAGGCCATGTATACATTGACGGATTTAGCGTTGGTCACATTCGATGATGAACAATTAATTTGGGGCGATAGCTCTCCAGAACAAACTATCGAACGTCTAACGACGCTGGGTGTTAAGCGATGCATCGTCAAACTGGGTGCAGATGGCTGTCTCATTCAAGATGCCACCATACAAAGTAACATACACCCAGATTCTGGTGCCGCTTCGGCTCCACTAGCGGTGCCAACCCTGCCTGTTGATCATGTCGTTGATACGACCTCGGCAGGAGACTCATTCAATGGCGGATTTTTATCGGCTTACCTTGCGGGCGAAGACTTAACAAAGTCATGCCAGCGCGGCAATACCATGGCAGGCGTCGTTATCCAACATCGTGGTGCCATTATTGCAAAAGAACTCACTCAAGCGGCCATCACAGCCATTTAAGGAATACCAATGTCTAACATCAAACAACAACTGAAAACACTGAAAGTTATCCCTGTGATCGCTATCGACAACGCTGAAGACATCATCCCTCTGGGTAAAGTGTTAGCTGAAAATGGTTTACCTGCAGCAGAAATTACATTCCGTTCGGAAGCTGCAGTTGAAGCTATTCGTCTACTTCGTGAATCACAACCAGATATGTTGATCGGCGCAGGCACTGTGCTCAATCGTGAGCAAGCTATCGCGGCTAAAGAGGCAGGCGCAACGTTTGTCGTCTCTCCTGGATTTAATCCAAACACGGTAAGAGCCTGCCAAGAGATTGGTATTGATATCATTCCTGGGGTCAACAACCCGAGTACAGTAGAAGCCGCTCTAGAAATGGGTTTAACCACATTGAAGTTCTTCCCAGCTGAAGCATCAGGTGGCATCAACATGGTTAAGTCACTTCTTGCGCCTTACACGGATATTGAGATCATGCCGACAGGTGGCATTAACCCAAACAACATTAAAGACTACCTAGCGATACCTCGAGTTCTCGCATGTGGTGGTACTTGGATGGTAGATAAGAAGCTGATTGAAGAAGGTAATTGGGAAGAGCTGGCTCATTTAACTCGTGAAGCCGTTAAGTTAGTCAATTAAACCTAATGCAATAGCACCTTTAGCGTTATATCTAGCCCTCCTTTTGGAGGGTTATTTTATGGTTGAGCATTATTCTTTCAAAGTTAATATTTAATCGTGCTCGATAGCATCTTAAAAATAAAGGCTAAATATGGAAAACTGGATAACACAAGGAGTTGGCGGCCTGGCTTTTTGTATCGGTGTAATGGCCTTTTGGCAAAAAGATGATATGCGTTTTCGCTACCAGATGATGATCTTTTGTTTTGTCATGAGTATCCATTTCATATTAATGGGTGCCATGGTGGCGGCTATAGGCGTAATTATTAATGCTATTCGCAGCTATGTATCGATAAAAACTCAATCGCGCAAAGTGATGTGGTTCTTTATTGGCTTGATGTGGTGCATGACTTTACCCAACATGAATCATTTCTTTGAATTTATTACGGTTGTTGGTTCATCCGTTGCGACATGTGCACTCTTTTCAAGACAAGGCATCGCATTGAGGTCCTTGATCTTATTCAATTCTTTCTGTTGGGCTAGCCATAACATTTGGATTGGTTCGATTGGCGGGTCCTTTGTCGAAATCACCTTTATTGTCACCAACATGGTCACTATCTATCGTTTACATCAACGCAGATTGTTAACTATAAAATAGGCAATATATTTTTTATTCTAAATTTAAAATATGGAAGTAATACATCACTAATTAAATGGGGGATTAATTGGATATCAAAAAATTAAATCTAGTTAAGTTTACGTTATTTAAACTTCGTCAATATATTTCCAATACTAAATTGAATTAAATCACCAATTAAATTTATATGGTGATCCAAACCTTTAGTTTGACCTATTTTGGTTAACCAATAGTCCATTAATTATTAAAATTGGTCATGTACTTATTATTATACTAACAATAGGATCGTGACCATGAAGCGTCTTACCCTGACACCTATAGCAATCGCGTTGCTTCTTGCAGGATGCAACTCATCTGATAGCGACAATAACTTCCAACAACCCCAAGTTCACTCTCGTGTTCATGATGTATTGAACGTTGAAGGTTACCAATTCCGAGATTCTAACGGCAATGGAACACTTGAACCCTTTGAAGACTGGCGATTATCTCCAGAAGAGCGAGCAGCAGACTTGGTTAGCCGAATGACGCTAGATGAGAAAGCCGGCATGATGCTCATTGACACCTTAAACTCGTCCAAAGGTGGGCTCGTTAGTAGTAAAGGGCAAGACATGATTGGCGATGCCCAAATGACGCGCTTTATCTTCCGTAACAGCGTAGTTGAAACACCTACCAATGCGCCTGATTGCGATTCAGGCCGTTCAGGTTGTCAGATAACCCCAACAGAAGCTGCCCAGTTCATGAATAGTGTTCAAGAACTGCGTGAACAGACGCGAATGGGTATCCCCGCTCTATTCAAATCCAATGCTCGTAACCACATAGATCCATCAGCTAAAGCAGGGATCAACGTTTCTTCAGGTGCCTTTTCTGCTTGGCCTAAAGAGGCAGGTTTAGCAGCCACTCGCGACATGGATTTAATCACTGAATTTGCAGGTATCATGAATGAAGAATGGTCTTCAATTGGCCTACGCAGTATGTACGGATACATGATGGATTTGGCGACAGAACCTCGTTGGTACCGAGTACACGAAACCTTTACCGAAGATGCAGATTTAGCGTCTGACATTATGCGCTCACTTATCAAAGGGTTGCAGGATGGCGGTGAGGTCAACGAAGACAGTATCGCGCTAACCATCAAACACTTCCCTGGTGGCGGTCCACAAGAAAACGGTGGTGACCCACATTATGACTTCGGTAAAAACCAAGTCTATCCAAAGAACAATTTTGATTACCACCTAAAACCGTTTATTGCTGCGATTGAGGCTGGCGCTTCTTCAATCATGCCTTACTACGGCATCCCTGTAGATCAAAAGTGGATGCCAAACGATGTTGGTATGTCCTTCTCAAAAGGCATTGTTACCGACCTTCTCAGAGACGAATTGGGCTACACAGGTAACGTGAACTCAGATACCGGCATTATTGGTGAGCGAGCATGGGGTGTAGAACACAAAACGATTGATGAGCAGGTTGCCATGGCGGTCGAAGCTGGAGTCGATGTTCTTTCAGGTTTCCATGATAAAGAAGTCATCGTGAAACTGGTCGAAAAGGATCTGATCACCGAAGAGCGTGTCGACCTATCAGTAACACGCTTACTTGAAGAACAATTCAAGCTTGGCCTTTTCGAAAACACTTATGTTGACGAGAAAAAAGCCCAAGAGATTTTAGGCAATGAGAAGTACCAAGAACGCGCTGATTACGCACAGAAAAAGTCTGTCGTCTTACTTCAAAATACCAATAAGACTTTACCTCTAGCTGAATCAACCGCACAAAATCCTGTTGCTCTGTATGTCATGGGAATGGACGAAAACATTGCTGGAGGCGACAAGTACAAGTTTACCGTGACTTCTGGAGATTACGAAGCGGGAGAAACGCGTCCACCAGCACCAGCCGATACGGACTATGCGGTTATTCGTGTTCGCGTATCTAACGAAGGCTCAGATCCTGATCTTATCTTTGGTGGCGCGAACCCAGATGAACTCGATATTCTTGCGTTCAGTGAAATGGCTACAGCTGCATCTTGGCATATTGAACCAAGCCTAAGCGACATTAAAGCCGTTATGAACGAAGTGGGCGCTGACAAAACGGTATTGTCCATCAACTTTAGACAACCCTTCGTGCTAGACGATCAAAGTAATCTTAAGCAAGCCGGTGCCGTGATCGCCACATTTGGTGTCTCGGACAGCAACCTAATGGAAGTACTTTCAGGCAACTTTGCTCCTCAAGGAAAACTGCCATTTGCTTTAGCGAACAGTGCCCAAGCCATTCAAAACCAAGACTCAGACTACCCTGGGTATGATCAAGCCGACACCCTTTACCCGTTCGGACATGGTTTAAGTTACGAATAATATTTGAGCTAATTCAGGCAGTGTTGAGCACTGCCTTTCCTTCTTAGATACCAAGGACAAAGTCATGGAACATATCTTACAACTGGGTTGGGATGATCACGCTATTCCACATAAAATCTGGATAGAACAATACTACGATGGGTGTCGTATCTGCTTGAAAGTCGTAAAAGACGTTGAGCCAGAAATGCTCTCATTGATTGTTCCAAATATTGATGTGCAAACCACTCATAAGGCGTGGCAAGGCAAAGCGACGAACATTACACCAGCCTATGATGACGGCGTGTTGTTCACTCAAACTCGCTCGCTATTCAATTTGCCTCATGGCTGCGTGATTTGGGCGGTAACACATATCCAGATGCAAAACGGCTTAAAAATGTCGGCAGACAAATTGTGCTTCGTACCAAAATACAGCAATCAAGATTCTTGTTTTAAGGTTCCAGCATAACGTAACAACAAGCCGAGTCGCTTATCCAACTTGGCGCTAATCTGCGAAGAACCATAAAAAAGGCCAGCGTATACACGTTGGCCTTACTTCTGTCTGTCATCAGGATTAAGCACTAATCAATCAACACCAACGAATCGATGGCATTGGATTCATTTAGATATCTCATTCTTGGCGGGCATTTGGCACCCGTAATAAGACAATGCTCATTCGAAAAAGACGAAATAAATTTAAAAAAACTTATTTCGCCGTTTTGATCATCGTAGCTCGCGGTTTACAGCTGAGGTTCTTGGGTCTTATTGACTATGAGGTCGCGAAGCCATTTGTGGCTTGGTTCAGAATCAAAGTAACGGTGCCAAAGCAAAAACAAACCACCGGGAACCAACTCAATAGGAATCGGCTTCATCACCAGTTCGCCACTCTCAATATAGTCACGAACCGAGTTGTACGGATAACACATCAGCAAATCGCTTTGTTTGCACAGCTTTACTGCGCTGGTGATGTCCGACACGTTGGCGGCTTTGTTAATTTGAAGCTGTTTGGCTTGCAAGATTTCCAGTAGCAACCAGTCGCCAACGCCACCAGTCACCAACTGAATATGACGGTATTTAAGGAAGGCTTGCAGATTCCACTCTTCTTGAAGTACTGGGTGATCATTTCGCATCAAGCACACAGAGTAATCTTGCAGCAACTCGACGTGGTTTAGCTCGGCAGGGATATTTTGAATGTGGGTGCTAGCCCTTTCATCGAGCTCAAAAATTCCAATCCCGAAATCGACCTCACGCTTTAGTAAGCGCTTAAAGGTTTCGCTGCTCCAAGTAGTGCTGTTTACCGTAATGTTCGGCGCATCTGCTAGCGCGTTAGGCATAAATTTAGGGTAAATCGCGGTATAAGCGGTTTCAACAAGATCGATATTAAAAGTACGTTCGCTGTCTTTCGGCTCAAAAATGTCCGGCACGGTTAGCTGTTCAACTTGCAGAAGGATTTGATGAATTTTAGGCGCTAAAGAGGTGGCTTTCGGTGTTGGAAACAGGCCTTTTGACTCACGTTCAAACAAAGGGTCGTCAAACAAAGAACGCAGCTTAGTGAGTTGTTTACTCACCGCAGACTGACTAAGGAACAATCGCTCTGCCGTTTTGCTCACGCTGCGCTCTTCAAGCAACACGTGTAAACACAGCAGTAAATTCATATCACATTTGAGTAAGCTTTTAACATCTACCATGATATTCCTTAGATTCAGATTAATGATGACTTTATGTCACTTTAAATCATATCACAAACTTGTTAATTTAAGCCCATGTAACCTATGAGTTAATAACTCAAAAAATAATAGACCTAAGGAATACTCATGAACTTTCTAGCACTCCCTAAGATTGATCTGCACTGCCACCTAGACGGAAGTGTTCGTCCAGACACCATTATTGATCTGGCGAAACAGTACGGAATCGAACTTCCAGAAGACCGTGAAGCGGTAGTAAAGTCTCTAACAGTGCCTGAAGATTGCAAAAACCTTGATGAGTACCTAGCTTGCTTTAGCCTGCCACTGCAAGTGATGCAAACGGAAGAAGCGATTGAGCGTATCTCTTTCGAGCTTTACGAAGACGCAGCACTAGAAAACGTTAAGTACCTAGAAGTTCGTTTTGCGCCAATCCTGCACGTAAACAAAGGTCTGTCTCTTGATACGATCATTGCAAGCGCAGTAAAAGGCATGAAGCGTGCTGAAGAGAAATACGACATCAAGGGCAACTACATCATGTCAGTGCTTCGTATGTTCCCTAAAGACTCGATCAAAGACGTGATCGACGCGGGCCAACCTTACCTAGGTAAAGGCGTGGTTGCGTTTGATATCGCAGGTGGTGAAAAGCCAGGTTTCTGTGCTGAATTCCCAGAATACACACAATACGCTCTTGAAAAAGGCTACCGCATTACCGTGCACGCTGGTGAGCAATGGCATGGTCAAAACGTTTACGATGCAGTCACACTGCTTGACGCTGAGCGTATCGGCCACGGTGTCCACATCCAAGGTAACGAAGACGCGTACAACATCGTTAAAGAGAAGCAGGTTGCGCTTGAAACTTGCCCAACAAGTAACGTGCAAACTAAATGTATTCACAAATTCAGCGACCACCCAATTGCTGAATTCAAGAAAGACGGCATCGTTGTAACGATCAACACAGACAACCGCACTGTGTCGAACACAACCATGACTAACGAAGTGAAGCGTGTATGTGAAACGTTCGGTCTAACACAAGAAGACTACGCAGAGATCTACAAGTACTCTGTAGAGAGCGCTTTTGCTTCAGACGAAGTGAAACAGCACCTAATGGGTTTCGTTGAGCAAATCTAATTTGAGCAATCTTGATTGCTAAGTAGAAAAACAGGAAGAGAAAGGCTTAGGCTTTTCTCTTTTTTTATGTCCAATTATCCGTATTCTAATATCGATGTTGACGAATGGGATGCAAACAATGAAAACAGAACTCGAGAAAATGCTGTCCGGCGAGATTTTTGATGGCGCAGACCATGAGGTAGACCACATGCGCACTCACGCCAGCAAGGCGCTATCAGACTTGAATCAATGTTCAGACGATACTCAACTACCAAGTCTTCAGGCTAATCTGTTTGGTAAAGTAGGAAGCAGCGTTGTCCGTCCTCCTTTTCATTGCGAGTTTGGCAAAACCATCGAGATCGGTGACGACACCTTTATCAACATGAACGTGGTGATGCTTGATGGCGCGAATATCAAGATTGGTAACAATGTATTGATAGGGCCAAGTGCCCAGTTTTACACAGCCTCCCACTCACTGGATTATCTCAGCCGCCGTAAGTGGGAAACTTTCTGCCTACCTATCACAGTCGAAGACGATGTGTGGATTGGTGGAAACTCAGTCATCAACCAAGGCGTTACGATTGGCGCTCGCTCTGTTATCGCAGCGAACTCAGTGGTTAACAGTGATGTACCACCAGATTGCCTGTACGGCGGCACTCCAGCCAAGTTGATTCGGCATTTTAATGCCGAACAAACTCGCGATTAAACAAGAAAGCGCGTATCCAAATCTAAAAAAGAGCGATGTTTCAATAGCATGGCTCTTAATCTAATTATCAGCGTTGTTTTATCGCACACTTGTTCACCGCGAATTTGAAGCACGACAGCCGCAACTAAAACCAGCGCTGATATAGTCAAAAACAAGAATGCAACGATAGACTTAGGTGGGTATCTTTTCATTTTCTACACCCTCAAATTTTACTGCTCCATAATCGAGTAGGAGGAGGCCT
>NZ_JBFRVF010000095.1:0-256 GCF_041475025.1 Vibrio sp. 10N.222.49.C12
AAGCTCTTTAACAATTTAAACCTATCAATCTGTGTGGGCACTCGTTGATGAATATCAAAACGTTTTATCGTTAGATAAAACAGATTCTTCGGAATCAAAATTGATTTCAATGAACTGAGTGACCAATACGTTTAACTACTTGTAGTTATTCGGCACAGTCAATTCATTACCATTCTGTTCCTATTTATTTAAGAAGAGAGGGGTAATAGCTTTAGAATTACATGTTCACTTCGGTAAATATTAGTTTTGAAGTCAG
>NZ_JBFRVF010000096.1:0-23582 GCF_041475025.1 Vibrio sp. 10N.222.49.C12
AGAATCGCTTGGTGATCACACATCGTGATCATCGAAGATCATGTACGTTGGAATATGCGCGAACAGACGTTGCACTTGCGGTAAGCCAGCAATGAAATCATCCATGATGACGCTTTCATCACGCCATTGTTGCTGCTCAGTCGGTGTTAATTGGCGTCCACCTTGAGTGAAGTTATTCTCAATTAAACGCTCTCGATTGACGCATTGCCACAGTGTCGGAGACCAAACCAATAAGTACATCGCGATAAACTCAGACAGCGTGACCAAGTGGTTTTCACAATCGGTAGAGCTAAAAATCGGCACGCCACGGTTCGGGAATAACTTATCGAGCATGGATTCTGAAGCTGTGTGGTGCGGCAAATAGTGATGACGCTGGTATAAGTGGTATTCACTGTTATACAGAGCGTCACTGTTGTTGATTTGTTTAATTTGCGAGTCAGTCGGTAAGCTTTCGCCTACAAGGCCAAGCAGGTGAATCACTTGTTGAATAGCATCAAGTGTTGGGCCTGCCACATGGTCGGCGTAGATCTGATCGCCGCTCATCATCAGCATGTCGGGTCTTTCAGCGACGGTTTGATCGGCCATCTTGTTATCGGCTGCAACTAGGCTGTCTTTGCTTGGATGATGCGGGTTGCGGCAAGAGCCATGAAGAATGTAATCAGCTGAGGTCGATATCTTAAACTCAACGCGAGATTTACCGTTGTAAACAAGGTGAGGGGCGAGCTCTTTTAGTGAACCTGACTCTGTGTGAATGTCATATTCAAGCAGCGTATTAGTCGGAAACTCACCTTGTAAGCGAATTAGCGTTATCCACGCATGTGTACCGATTTGAATCGAATCATGTTCTTCAAGCGATGAGGTATAAAACGGCTGGTCTTGTGCTGCTTCAGAATCGTCTATTTCTTGAGTATGAAGCTCGGCTCTGCCTGTAAGAGGCGAGCTGGTGGCTAACCAAAGTACTACTTCAGTCGCGGTGGTTTTTCTTAAAATGGGTCCGGCGAGTAACAGGGGAAGAGATGATGTCGTAGAGGGTTTCAATACGGTACCTAAAATCGTTGGTGGCTAGTCGTCGTGGTGTTCTTTTGTTTCGAGCTTGTTCGTGTCTGGCTTTGTGGTTCCAAGCGTTGATGCTTCAAATTCTACTGAGTCAGATTCTGTTGATTATGCTCTGCAATCTCAGGCTCTGTCGTTTCAGATTCTGTTGATTCAAGAACTTCGATAACTTCTGAGCTAGAAAGTTCATGGCCCATTAGAAATATTGCCAATAGGGCATCGGCTTTGGTCTTGGTATCGGAAGGCTCGTCTAATAACAGTTCGAGCTTTTCTCGAATCATAGCAATCTCGTGCTCAACAAAGCCACGGCCTTCTTCATCCCCCTGATTGTCTTCAGGGGCATTATCGAATTCAAGAAATAGCATGTCACCGTCTAGGTTGGTATCCACCAAACGCTCAGGCAACCACGCCTCACCCATAACAATATCTGGATCGGAATCTTTGGGTAAGTGATCTATAATGTTTTGTAATTCGGAGACTTTCACAATACTTTCA
This sequence comes from Vibrio sp. 10N.222.49.C12, assembly GCF_041475025.1. Taxonomy (NCBI): domain Bacteria; kingdom Pseudomonadati; phylum Pseudomonadota; class Gammaproteobacteria; order Vibrionales; family Vibrionaceae; genus Vibrio; species Vibrio sp. 10N.222.49.C12. Next base: position 1,549 of record NZ_JBFRVF010000096.1, read on the forward strand.
TTTAACCGAGAATATTCTACATTGTAACGGTCAATGCCGAGCAAACCTAAAAATAGTTAGCCGTCATGGTTAATAAATGTCTAATCAGTAAAACAATATTTTTTTCAAAGAGTAATTACACAAGAATGAAGCTCAAATATTTACCGACTCTTCCTTCATCTGGATTGGTTTTACTAGGTAGCGCTTTCCTAAGTGGCATTTTCGTAAGTGCTAATGCGTGGGCCGCTGAAGAGCAAGAGTGGGGCATCGCTGCAATGTTCCGTACAGCAAGCATCCCTTATGACACGTCTGGTGGCGACCAATCGGTTAGCTCATTCGTACCGATGCTGTTTTTCAAGAACGATTATGTGTTTATTGACGGTACTGAGATGGGGGCATACCTCTATCAAACTGACGATGAGAAGTGGTCTTTCAATGCTATCTCTCGCATGCGCTTTATTGATATTCCTGCATCTGAGCAGAACGCGATTGAAGGCGATACGGCGGACTTTGGTGCTCAACTGACCTACCAACTTGATGATTATTGGTCTGTCGAGACGGAGTTAATGAGCGACAGTGAATACAACTTCCACGGTAACTTACGAGCTAAAGCCAAGTATGAAACTGGAGATTGGGAGTTTTACCCGAGCGCGACGCTGCGTTATAAAAGTGCTGATTTCAACAGTGAGTATTACTCCGCATCTAATGAAACCATTGGTGCTGGTGTTGACTTAAATGTTGGTGTTGAAACGCGTTACCATGTGGTTTCTAACTTGTACTTATTGGGTTCAACCAGTGTGACTCGATTGGACGATAACGCTTACGATTCTTCGATTGTTGAAGACCGTTATCAGGGGGAATTGTACCTTGGCTTTGGTTTCTTTAACGACAAAGAGAAAGCGCCAAAACCTAAACTGAGCAATGCGCCGTACTTACGTGTCGCACACGGCTGGGGAACGCCATCCAATATTGGCGACATCATGAAGTTCAATAGAGAAAAAGACGAATACAACAACCAGTTGACCTCGTTCTTCTATGGACACCCATTAACTGATGAGATCTTCGGCTTGCCATTGGATATCTATTTGACCCCAGGTATTGCCCACCACTGGAGCTCAGACGTTCAATCAAGCAGCACCGAATACATTATCGCAATCAAAGCGTACTACACCTTTGATTGGCCAACTCAGTGGCGTTTTGGTGTGGCAGAAGGTATGTCTTACATCGATTCGATTACCTACATCGAAGGTACTGAAATGGATCGTAAAGGGTATACAGCAAGCCATCTTTTGAACTACTTAGATTTCTCATTTGATGTGAATGTGGGCGACTTGATCGGTAAGAATGACTTGAACAACTTATGGTTCGGTTATTCATTGCATCACCGTTCTGCAATCTTTGAAAAATCCTCTCAGTATGGTCGTATCAAAGGCGGTAGTAACTACAACACGGTTTACTTCCAATATGAGTTTTAAGCGCAGTTTTTAACGTTAGCTTTAAACCAGAGTTGACTAAGTACGACTTACATTTGACCGCGCTTTCATAGCTCCTGCGAGTGTTAGCGAGATTAATCAGCCTGATAGCTAAAGGTTTTCCCTTTGCTGTCAGGCTTTTTTGTTTGAGACTTGTGATATAATCGCGCGAGTTTAATAAGTACAAGAATAGGACACGCTTTGACTTCGTCTCCGGAAAAAGCAGATAACAACAAGAATGCAGCACAGCCAAGTTCTTCACAGAGCAAAGCCAAGCCAAACCAAGCGGCATCGAAAAAGTCTGCTGAACAATCAAATACCAAAAAAGCTGATCAATCAGCGACAAACAACAAATCATCTCAGAATAGCCCAGCCTCTCTTCGTAAAGCGCTCAACGAATGTATGATGCGCGATCGCTTCCGTTTGAGTAAGCGAATTGCTGGTGCGAGCAAAATTAAGAACGAACAAGCTAAGCATGCTGTCTTTGATGAGATTGCGTTAGACATTGCTAAGTCGATGATGACGGCAACTCAGCGTGCGGCACAGAAACCAACGATTGAATACCCAGAAATTCTCCCGGTTAGCCAAAAGCGCGAAGACATCGCGAAAGCCATCGCTGAAAACCAAGTGGTTATCGTGGCGGGTGAAACGGGTTCGGGTAAAACCACTCAGCTACCAAAAATCTGTTCTGAGCTTGGCCGCGGCCGCTTTGGCTTAATTGGTCACACTCAGCCCCGTCGTCTTGCGGCGCGTTCGGTTGCGAACCGTATTGCTGAAGAGATGGAAACACAGCTGGGTGAGTTCGTTGGTTATAAGGTTCGATTCAACGACCAAATTTCTGACAATACCCAAATCAAACTGATGACCGACGGTATTCTACTGGCGGAAATTCAACACGACCGATTCTTAAATCAGTACGACACCATCATTATCGATGAAGCGCACGAACGTAGCCTGAACATCGATTTCATCATGGGTTACCTGAAAGAGTTACTGCCAAAGCGTCCTGATCTGAAAGTGATCATCACGTCGGCAACCATCGATCCAGAGCGTTTCTCTAAGCACTTTAACAATGCACCGATCATTGAAGTGTCTGGTCGTACTTACCCAGTTGATACGCGTTACCGCCCATTAGGTGGTGATGAAAGTGATTCAGACCGCGACCAAATCGAAGGCATCTTTGAAGCCGTTGATGAGCTGTGTGATGAAGGGCTTGGCGATATCTTGATCTTCATGAACGGTGAGCGAGAAATTCGTGATACCGCAGATGCATTGAGTAAACGTAACCTTCGCGATACTGAAATTGTTCCGCTTTACGCGCGTCTATCGGCGGGTGAGCAGAACCGTATCTTCCAGTCTCATACTGGTCGACGCATCGTGCTGGCAACTAACGTGGCAGAAACCTCGTTAACCGTACCGGGCATCAAGTATGTTATCGACCCGGGTACGGCGCGTATCAGCCGCTACAGCTACCGTACTAAAGTACAACGTCTACCGATTGAGCCAGTATCTCAAGCGAGTGCTAACCAGCGTAAAGGTCGTTGTGGTCGTGTTGCGGAAGGTATCTGTATTCGTCTGTACTCAGAGGAAGATTTCGAATCACGCCCAGAGTTTACTGACCCAGAAATCCTTCGTACTAACCTAGCGTCTGTAATTCTTCAGATGACAGCGCTTGGTCTAGGCGACATTCAAGCGTTCCCATTTGTTGAAGCGCCCGATAAGCGCAACATTCAAGATGGTGTAAGGCTGCTTGAAGAGCTTGGTGCGATCGCCACCGTTGAACCGTCAGCGAACAAAAACAAGAACCACGGCGACGACAAGAAGAAGCTAACCGCGATTGGTCGTAAGCTGGCAAAACTGCCTATCGATCCACGTTTAGCGCGTATGGTAATTGAAGCGCCACGTAACCGATGCCTACACGAAGTGATGGTGATCGCGTCTGCGTTGTCGATTCAAGATCCGCGTGAGCGTCCATCAGATAAGCAACAATCGTCTGATGACAAGCACAAGCGCTTCTTCGATAAAGAATCTGACTTCATCACGTTTGTGAACTTATGGGATTACATCAAGCAGCAGCAAAAAGCGCTGTCGAGTAACCAGTTCCGCAAACAGTGTAAGCAAGATTACCTCAACTATTTACGTATCCGTGAATGGCAAGATGTGTACTTCCAAATTCACCAAGCAATGCGTGAGCTAGATACTAAGTTGAATACAGAACCGGGCAGCTACGATGGCATTCACATGTCACTGCTATCAGGTCTGCTTTCGCACATTGGTATGAAAGACCAAGAGAAGAATGAGTATCAAGGTGCACGTAATGCACGCTTCCACATCTTCCCTGCGTCTGGCCTATTTAAGAAACAGCCTAAGTGGATCATGTCTGCGGAGCTGGTAGAAACCTCAAAACTTTGGGGCCGTGTTATCGCGAAGATTCAACCTGAATGGATTGAACCGCTAGCGAAACACCTGATTAAACGCAGTTACAGCGAACCACATTGGTCGAAGAAACAAGCAGCGGTAATGGCACACGAAAAAGTGATGCTTTACGGAATCCCAATTGTTCCTAAGCGCCTTGTGAACTACGGTGCGATTGATGCAACCGTCAGCCGCGAGTTGTTTGTACGCAGCGCATTGGTTGAAGGTGAGTGGGAAACCAAACACACCTTCTTCAAGCAGAACCGTAAGCTTCTACAAGAAGTCGAAGAGCTAGAGCATAAATCGCGTCGTCGTGACATCTTGATCGACGATGATGAACTGTTCGATTTCTATGACCAGCGTGTTGGTGAAGAGGCGGTTTCTGGCCGTCACTTTGATACATGGTGGAAGAAGACCAGTCAGAAAACCCCTGAGCTGCTTAACTTTGAAAAATCGATGCTGTTCCGCGGTGATGCTAGCCACGTTACCGATCTGGATTACCCGAACTTCTGGCACCAAAACGGTATCAAACTCAAGCTGAGTTACCAATTTGAGCCGGGCGACGATAACGATGGTGTAACGGTACACATTCCGCTGCCTATCTTGAACCAGATCGACCAGAACGGTTTTGATTGGCAGATCCCGGGTCTACGTCAAGAGCTAGTAATTAGCTTGATTAAGTCGTTACCTAAAACGCTACGCCGTAACTTTGTACCTGCGCCAAACTACGCAGATGCATTCTTGGCACGTGTGACACCGCTTGAAGCACCGTTACTGGATTCTCTTGAGAAAGAGCTACGCCGCATGACGGGTGTGGAAGTGGTACGTGATGACTGGAAGTTAGACCAGATCCCTGAGCACTTAAAGGTAACATTCCGCGCTGTAGATCATCGCAAGCGTAAGCTGAAAGAACAGAAAGACCTGCATGAGCTAAAAGAAAGTCTGAAAGACAAGGTTCAAGAAACGCTTTCTAAGGTTGCTGACGACGATATTGAACAACAGAACCTGCATACCTGGAGCTTTGGTGAGTTACCAAAAGTGTATCAGCAGAAACGCGGCGGCTACGATGTTAAAGCCTTCCCAGCGCTGGTGGATTCTAAAGACAGCGTAGAGATCAAACTGTTCGAAACCGAGCAAGAGCAAATCTCGGCAATGAAATCGGGTCAGCGTCGTTTAATCTTGTTGAACGTGCCATCACCGATCAAATATTTGCACTCGAACCTGCCGAACAAATCGAAACTTGGCTTGTACTTCAACCCATACGGACAGGTACTCGATCTTATCGATGACTGTATCGCTTGTGGTATTGATAAGCTGATTGAAGAGAAGGGCGGTTTGGTTTGGGAACCAGAGCAGTTTGAAGCTCTGAAAGAACACGTACGTGCAGAGCTGGGTGATACCGTAGTAGAGATTGCTCAACAGGTTGAAACCATCCTAACCACGGCATTCAGCATCAGTAAAAAGCTGAAAGGACGCGTGGATCTTTCTATGGCATTCGCACTTTCTGACATAAAAGCTCAAGTAGAAGGTTTGATTTTTAAGGGTTTTGCCACAGAATGTGGGTGGAAACGCTTGCCGGATATTCTACGCTATATGAGAGCGATTGAACGCCGCATGGAAAAACTGCCAATTGACCCGAACAAAGATCGTCTTCACATGATCAAAGTTGAGTCAGTAATGAATGATTACAAAGAACTGCTGAATAAAATTCCAAAAGGGATCGCGGTTCCAGAAAATGTAAAAGAGGTGCGTTGGATGATAGAAGAGCTTCGTGTAAGCTTCTTCGCACAGCAGCTCGGTACGCCTTACCCAGTATCAGATAAGCGTGTTAAAAACGCGATTGATGCTTGCTAAAGGAATAAAGCTAGACGCAATGGCAAGGTTTGGGTATAAATCTTGCTTATTGCATTACTAATTGAATAGTTATTACATACAGGGCGACTTGGTGGCAATTTATTACCACTCAAGGCCTGCCACTAGGACGAAAAAGGTCGAATATGAAAAAAACGTTATTGGCACTAGCACTACTAGGTGCATCTTCAACAGCAATGGCTGATTCTTGGTTGTACGGCGGTGTAATGGGTGGTCAAAACTCATTCGCTGGTGAAGATGAAAACGCGGTGGGCATCCACGTAGGTACAGGTATCCTTCCACTAATCGGTGTTGAAGCGGGTTACTGGGATCTAGGTTCTTTCGACAACGTTAGCTACGGCAACCGTGCTAAACAAGGTGTTGACGTAAGCACTGCTTACCTAGCGATCAAACCAAGCATCGACTTCGGTCCTCTTCACGTATACGCGAAGGGTGGTCTTCACTCATACGAAGTGAAAGGCGATAACTTCAAGCAAGACGATGTAGACGTAATGTACGCTGTAGGCGCTGAATACTTTATCTTTGGTCCACTATCTGTAGGCGCTAGCTACCAAAACTTCAAAATGAAAGATGACGACTCTGGCGTTTTCTCTCTAAACGCAACTATCCACCTACTGTAATTAATCAGTAAGACGATCGTAAATAACGGTCGGTTAGTCGCTAAAGAGTTCGTTAGAATTCATAAAAAATGCCAGCTTGATAGCTGGCATTTTTGTATCTGTTAACCGGGTAATTGCAACTCTGTTTTCTTCTAACAGGCAGCGGGTAGACGGTTACTTTTTACTGTTCAGAATACGCTGGATTCTTGGGTTAATCGCTTTGCCGTGCTGGCTTTCGTACTCTTCACGTTTTAAATCGTTTAGGTTTTTCACTGAGTTAGCGGCAAGCAGGAATTGCGGCAACTCCGTTTCCAGCATGCCTTTCTCATCTAAACGTTTTGCTTCCAAGTAGTACTTCTTAAACAGACCATCCAGCTTGTTTTCAGCCGTACGCTTCAAGTCATACAGTTTGTTCTGAATCAGCCATTTTTCAATTTTGTTGGCAGCGGTGCGAGACAACACACGGATACGGCTATCCAGCAACTCTTCTTCAGTTAAAGAATCTTTCAGGATCCACAGCTCACCCATTTGCGGCGGCCAGCTGTTGCCAAGCTGAATACGTTCGTGGCAGTGCATTAAAACGCGGTTAAGGCCGTCTGAATCAACAGAGTTGGCAAACTCAATGAACTTACCGCTTGGCTCACTACCGTACTGATATTCCCACTGCGTTTCGTACACGCTCAAGAAAGAGCCGAACACGTGAATACACCAATCGGTTAGTTCCAGCTCTGCAGGATCTTGATCAACAACAGGTACTTGTTGAGACGCACCAGAATCCGCAGCTTGTGCAGCCGCTACTTTCACTTCGGTACTTTGCGCTTCAATCACTTCAGGTACTAATGGACCTGTAGCGTCAGGTACAACAGGTTGAGCTGGCTCAGAAGGTTGGCTTTTTGCCTTTTTGAATGAGCTGCTGCCTGAAGCGTTCAGATGGGCTAAGCTTTTGTCTATACCCATTTCCTTGAGCTTGTCCTGCATTTCCTGAATATTGAGCGGTCTTCTGCTGTTGTTGTCTTTCATTTTGCTTCTCGTTAACTAGCCAGTACTGCAGCTTGGATTCAATCCGAGATAATGGCATTAATTCATTGGCTTTGGCTTTATACCAGAGGACAAATTTCTTCCATACTAAACTATGGTCACCGGTCAAACCGGAGAATTTAAACGCACGTTCTGCCCATGATGGTATCTCTTCTTCGTTGAGATCATGAGTAGAGACGGTGTTGCTGTTCATTGAGCCTCGACCTTGTGGGCGAGGGGCCTGCTGCATATGTTGCATTGGTGCCGGAGCAGGCTGAAACTTAGGTGCAGGTGCAGGTGCAGGTGCAGGTGCAGGTGCAGGTGCCGTAGAGTAGACCGGAATACTATTGGTCGGTTGAACCTCAACGTGCGCCGCAGTTTGCTCTTGCTCAATGAGCATTTTGAAAACGTGAATCTCTTTTTTATCCCGATAATCTACTTTTACCTTATCGAGAAAACCTTGGTCGACTAAACACTTAAGACAGTCGGCTAAACCAAACGTAGAGAGAGCACAAAGTTGACCTGCTGTTTGTAGGCACACATTGGTGTAGCCGAATTCGTCAGCACCGTCTGCAAGCATCAATAAAACCAGCTTTTCTGCAGGGCTAGAAGTATTCACTTGCCAAGCTAAATAAGAATATTTGGCGCTCAATATCGTGTTCTCAAAAAAGGTAAGTCGTTGTCACTATTGTAAGTCACCCCTTACCGAATTTATAGCAACTTAACAGAAAACGGCATTAGTAAGCCAAATATTGACCATAAGGAGACGTCTGCCCCATAAAGTAAGCCTACAGTCATTCATTCTTGTGGTTTAAGCTAGGAATCATTGGGCATGAATACGCATAGCAGCTTAAAGTGCCGACATTCTTTGTTAGGTTAAGAATGCCCAATTCGCGTCCACATTCTGTTGGTCACAATACAGGTCTTCTTTTAAAGTCTTCTCTTTAGGTCAACTATTGATGATTTTCTTAGCTATATCCCATTTATTCTCTTTCCATTCACAAAATGTATTTAATTTATAAAACCCTTGATATGATCAATATTTGCGCTATTATGACGATAAGTCAGAAATGACGAAGCGTCACAAAATGGTTAACTACATGAATTTACTATTCGTGTTAATATATTGGATAGGAGTGTTTTAAATACTGGCGAAGCTTAGATAACGGCTAAGCTCATATACGGACTAAAAAATTATGTTTGGCTTTGGTTGTAAAGGCGATAAACAAGGTATCTTTGGTTGCAAAGGCGTGTTGTCTAAAAAGCAGCAGTCTATTGCAGACCGAGAAGTAGAGTTGATGTTGTTAGCAAAAGATCTGGTTCGAGAACAAGGGTTCGGAAACCTCACGATGGACAAGCTAACGGCAGCGAGCTCTTATTCTAAAGGTACGATATACAATCACTTTTGCAGCAAAGAAGACGTCGTTTTAGCGTTATGTATTCACTCTCTCAAGACAGAAGCAATGATGTTTGCTCGCTCTGGAGAGTTTGAAGGCAACACACGTGAAAAGATCGTCGCATTGCACGTTGCTTACCGAATCTATGCTCGCATGGAACCGGTACTATCAACCTGTGCGATCATGGCTAAAAGCCCGTGGGTACTAGAGAAAGCGTCTAGTGCACGCGTCGCAGAGATGAATGAACTGGAAGAGTTGGTGATTGAACAATGCGACTCTATGGTTAACCAAGCGGTAGAAGCGGGTGACCTAAAGTTCTCTTCTGGCGTTGGCTCAGATGCCATCGTTTTTGCTAACTGGTCAATCGCATTTGGTTCAAATGCCTTGTCACAGAACGCATCAAACAGTCATTGTATTAAGCGGTTACAAGACCCGTATTCAGTATTACACAACGCGAACATGATTCTAGACGGCCTCAATTGGCAGCCCCTTTCTAGTGACTGGGATTACCGCAAAACTTGGCGTCGTGTAGAACAAGAACTGTTCAGTGAAGAGATCGCTTACTTAGAGTCTGTAGGTCGATAGCTTCCGTTAAGCCCACACATGTGGGTTTATTAATAACCATTTTTGACGATTCGTCACAAACTTGAGACTGACCGACTGTGGTTGCTGTTTTCTTGAGTGTTTGACTAAGCATTGTGTCTTTTGTCAGCTTCGGCTGGCTTTTTATGACACAAATATGACGAATCGTCACAAATGGAGACTGTGATGAAACATGACAGCCAGAAGCCCACGTTCGATCAGCAAAACCGAGATAACCCTAATGCCGATAGCGCAAACACAGATCTAAACAGTTGGCACTCAATACCTACCAAGCGTTCGTTTATCGTTCTGCTAGTGGTGTTTTCAATCATCATTCTCTCTGCATTAGGGGCTAAGAACCTCTACTTTAGAGGGGACTACAACATCTTCTTCGAAGGCACCAACAAGCAGTTGATGGCGTTCGATGAAATCCAAACCACCTTTGCAAAAACCGACAACCTTGCGATTGTTGTCGCACCTGAAGATGGCAATGTCTTCACCCCTGAAACTCTCACCCTGATTCAAAATCTCACGGTTGATGCGTGGCAGATCCCGTATTCAAGCCGTGTCGATTCCCTTGCTAATTATCAGCACACCGAAGCCATTGAAGATGATCTTTTGGTAGAAGACTTGCTGTATGAAGAGTACGAACACACACCAGAACGCATCGCCAAAGTAAAACAGATCGCCCTTAACGAGCCGTTGCTTAAGAATGCCTTGGTGTCGGCCTCTGGCGATGTGACGATTGTGAACGTCACCGTGCAACTGCCAGAAGTGGACAAAACCGCAGAAGTGCAAGAGGTGATTGCGGCAATCAATACCATGATCGGCAAGTACCAAGCTCAGTATCCTAATGTCGAATTCCATAAAGCGGGCATCATAGCCATGAACAACGCGTTTATGACTTCGGCTCAAGAAGACAGCTCAACGCTCGTTCCCTTAATGCTGTTGGTGGTACTGGTGTTCCTGACCTTTATGCTGCGCTCGTTGTTTAGTGTGGTGGCGACGCTCATTGTGATCATCTCTTCGATTGTTGCCACCATGGGATTGTCTGGTTGGGCAGGGATGTTCTTGAGTACCGCAACCGTGAATGTGCCAACCTTGGTTTTAACTTTGGCGGTAGCTGATTGTGTTCACGTGATTGTGACCATGAGACAATCGATGCAGCGCGGTATGGAGAAAGCACAAGCCATTCAATACAGCATCAAGCTCAATGCGATGCCGATCCTGATCACCTCGGTGACCACTGCGATTGGTTTCCTGATGATGAACATGTCGGACTCACCAGTGCTGCGTGATTTCGGTAACTTATCGGCACTGGGTGTACTTATTGCGTGCTTCTTGTCTGTGACTATGTTGCCAGCGTTGCTAAAACTGCTGCCAGTCAAACGTCTACCTGCCAACCCTAAGGCGGCAGACAAAGTCACCTTCATGGATAAGCTGGGCGATTTTGTCGTAACTAACCGTAAAGCACTGCTGCCGATTTCTACGCTAGTGATTGTTGGCGCTGCCGCGTTAATTCCGCTCAACAAAGTCAACGATGAATCGGTGAAGTATTTCGATACCTCAAGTGAATTCAGACAAGCGGCTGACTTCATGGAAGAGACCGTAAGCGGCATGACAACCCTCAGTATCGCAGTGAAAACTAACGAGTCTCAAGCGATTGCTGATCCTGTGTTCTTGCAAGCAATTGGTGACTTTACTAAGTGGCTACGCGTTCAACCAGAAACTGACCATGTGGCAACGCTTTCTGATGTTTATATGCGTTTGAACAAGAATATGCATGCCGACGACGACAGCTACTACAAGCTACCGCTGAACCGTGAACTTGCCGCGCAATATCTGCTGCTTTACGAAATGTCTCTGCCGTACGGCTTGGACTTGAACAACCAGATCAACGTCGATAAATCATCGATCAAAATGGTACTCACCGTCGATAACCTTGGCAGCGTTGAGCTAGTCGAACTCGAAGAGCGCATTTACTCATGGTTTGCAGCCAATGCACCGCAATATGAAGTGGTGGCTTCGAGCCCGTCACTGATGTTTGCTCATATTGGCGAAACCAACATGGCGAGCATGCTATCAACTTTGCCTATCACCCTAGTGCTTATCTCTGGCTTGATGATCTTTGCATTGCGCTCGGTTCGCTTAGGCATGATCAGCCTAGTGCCCAACATTGCGCCTGCGATCATTGGCTTTGGTTTATGGGCGCTTATCTCAGGTGAAATCAACCTCGGTTTGTCAGTCGTGGTCACGCTCACGTTGGGTATCGTGGTTGATGATGCGGTGCACTTCTTGAGTAAATACCAGCGCGCAAGAATCGAAGGGAAATCAGCAGAAGAAGCGGTTCGATACGCTTTCCACACCGTAGGTCGCGCTTTGTGGATCACCACTGTTGTGCTAGTGGCCGGTTTCTCTGTACTGGCGATGTCGAGCTTCAGACTCAACTCCGACATGGGCTTACTCAGCGCGATTGTGATTTTCATTGCGCTGGTGGTCGATTTCATCTTGCTACCAAGCTTACTGATGATCTTCGACAAACAGACCCACTATTCAGCTAAAACTCAGCACGAATCAAAGCCAGATACCAAGTCGCAGCCTAGATCGACAGCCGAACTGACTACTTCGACCAAATAAGGAAACGTCGGCCTGCTGCGGTGGGCTGACTCAAGGAGATATTTATGAAAAGCGTTAAACAAACATTCGCTACTACATTACTTACTGTTAGCTCGTTGGCACTGAGCACATTCGCCGCTTTCCCAGCGTTAGCAGACCCTGCGAAAGGCTTAGAAATTGCCGAGCAACGTAAAGCGGTCGATGTCGGGTGGGGCGATTCTGTCGCAATCATGGAAATGCTACTTCGCAACAAGCAGGGCGAAAGCAGTACACGTCTGATGCGATTGAAATCTTTGGAAGTCGATGACGATGGCGACAAAGGCTTAACCATTTTTGATGAACCACGCGACGTAAAAGGCACGGCTTTCCTAAACCATTCGCACATCACCAAATCCGATGACCAGTGGTTGTATCTTCCTGCACTCAAGCGTGTAAAACGCATCTCTTCACGCAACAAATCTGGCCCGTTTATGGGCAGTGAATTTGCGTATGAGGACTTAAGCTCGTTTGAACTTGAAAAGTACACCTTCAACTACATTGAAGACGCGAAACTGGAAGGCGTAGACACCTTTGTTTTAGAGCAAGTACCGACCGATAAAAACTCAGGCTACACCATGCAAAAGGTATGGCTAGACCAACAGCACTACCGCCCAATGAAAGTCGAGTTTTACGACCGCAAAGGCGCACTGCTTAAAACTCTATCGTTCCAAGATTACAAACAGTACCTAAACCAATACTGGCGCGCACACACCATGGCGATGCAAAACCATCAAACAGGCAAAAGCACCGTATTAACCACGACAGATTTAGTATTCCAGACCGGTCTTAAAGACAAGGATTTCCAAAAGAACACACTAAAACGTGCGAAATAAGGCAGGAATATGAAAAGGATTGTGGCAACAGGAACCCAATTATCCTTAACCTTGGCGGCGACCGTCGGGCTTATGCAGGTGCCGTTGCCTTGTGTGGCGGCAGGCTTTAGTCCTGATATCGCAGGGCAGGTTAACCTTGAACATAGGCAGTTCTTTAGCGACGGCTTACAAGGGCAAGACAAAGGACAAAGCTCACTGGTGTTGCAGCCAGAGTTTTACTGGGAGCAACAAGAGGGCAACGGCAGCATTACCTTCACCCCGTTTTATCGCCTAGACAGTGAAGACGATGAACGAACTCATGGTGATATTCGCGAAGCCTTGTATTTAACCTATTGGGATGATTACGAACTGCGAGCGGGTGTTGGAAAGGTATTTTGGGGCGTAACCGAATCGGCGCATTTAGTGGATGTGGTAAACCAGACCGATGCCATTGAATCGGTCGATGGCGAATCCAAGTTAGGTCAGCCTATGGTGCACTTCACCTCGATAAAAGAGTGGGGCACCATAGACGCCATGTTACTGCCGTATTTTCGTGAGCGTACCTTCGCAGGCGAAGACGGTCGATTAAGGCCAACCGTGCCAGTATTGGACGATGCGCTTTACGAATCTTCACGAGAAGAAAAACACGTTGATGTGGCATTGCGTTACAGCCAAATGTACGGTGATTGGGATGTCGGTTTAAGCTACTTAGGCGGCACAAACCGCGACCCTTATTACCGTGTGGAAGGCAATCAACTCAAGCCATACTACGCCCAAATGCAACACTTCGGATTGGATGTTCAAGGCATTATCGGTGACTGGTTATGGAAGCTGGAAAGCATTTATCGCGACAGCTACGACAACCATACCGGCGTGGCGACAGGCTTTGAATACACTTGGGTAGGGGCGCTTGAATCGTACTGGGACATCGGCTTCATCGCTGAATACCTGTATGACAGCCGAGGCAACAATGCCCAAACCATCGGCCAAAGTGATGTGTTCCTTGGGGCACGTTTCGCTTTGAACGATGAAGACGGCACCGAAGTGCTTACTGGTATCACTCAAGACTTAGATAACAGTGATGTCTACAGTGCCAAGCTAGAGGCATCGAGCCGTATTAACAACAATCTCAAGTGGCGACTGAATGCTTGGTTGTTTGAGAACGAAACCCCAGAGGACTTGTTGTTCTTCGCACGCAAGGATGACTTTGTTGAGATGGCGTTGGAATATTATTTCTAATGTTAGCTTCGTGGGGCGTTCCTGTTGGGGGGGACGTCTCAAATTTAAGATGAGCCATATTTAGAATGTTCAAAGTCGTCTTTTTATAAAGTGGATCAAACAATCGAATAAACCTACATGTAAAATGGTTATATTTTTTCAGTATCTATAACCTCCGAATATGCATGTAAATCGTGCTGGTGGTATCGGCCTTAAGGGATTTATGAATTCATTTAATTGGGATAAAAACTTTGAAACAGGCATTGGTGTTGTAGATGAACAGCATCAATATCTTGTTGGTATTATCAACCACTACGGAAATCTGTTGTCAGAGAACACTATCTCTATCGACGACATAAACGTCGCTTTACTCGATCTCACATGCTATGCCGAATTTCACTTTAAAGAAGAAGAATCTTTGATGAGAGATTGCGGTGTGTATGAGCGACACATTGAAGAGCATATCAAAGTGCATCGTGTATTTATGCAAGATATCTACAGTATGCAAGCTTTCATCATGGAAGAAGATCAGTCGTCAGCACGGCAGTTACTTGATTTATTGATCCACTGGCTTGCTTACCACATCCTCGGCATCGACCAAAACATGGCGCGACAAATGACCGCGATAGAAGAGGGCGCGACACCTCTGCAAGCCTTTGAAGCGGAAGAAAAGCAGCAAGATTCTGCGACTGTCCCGCTGTTGGCTGCGCTTAACGGCCTGTTTGAACAAGTCTCTGAACGAAACAAACAGTTGTTACGCTTCAACCAGTTACTCGAAGATAAAGTTGAGGAACGTACGGCAGAATTAAAACGAGCGAATAAGAGACTTGAAGAACTGTCATTAACCGACTCTCTTACTAATTTGCATAACCGTCGTAGTGCTTTTAAACAGTTAGCGCTGCATTGGCAAGACTCCAAAGAACTGGGCATGCCTTTAGTGTGTATTATGATTGATGCCGACCACTTCAAGCGCATTAATGACACCAGCGGCCATGATGCAGGCGACTTGGTGCTACAAACCCTCTCGCGTGAACTGAAAAACACGTTCCGTAATGATGATATTGTTTGCCGGTTAGGTGGCGATGAGTTCTTGGTTATTTGCCCAAACACCGACCTTAAAGGTGGGATGTACATCGCGGAAACCGCTCGACAGAAAGTGTCTGAATTAGAGGTTGAAACCAGTCATCAAGTTTGGATTGGCAGTATTAGTGTCGGTGTCGCTGAAATGACCCAAGAATTCGAAACCATGAACGAATTGATTAAAGCGGCGGATGAGTCCGTCTATTTAGCAAAAAACGCAGGGAAGAACAGCGTTTGTTCTATTCAGATCTAGCCTTCAGGTCATTTCCAAATTAAGAAGTGGAACCTGTAATTGTTCCACTTCTTCCTACTCCTCATTAATATCCTGTTAAATTTGCCGTGTTTTTAGGCAATAACTTGTTCTTTTAGCGATTCAATTTGGCATTGGTTGCGTGTTTGATTACTATGTGTAGCTATCTAAAAAAACTAATCATCCGATACGGACACTACCAACTGGTAGATGAGGAAATGATGCAACATCTAGAAGAGATCATTGCTAATGCAACGACTGCTATTGATACAGCAGATTCGTTAGTCGCACTTGATGAAGTGCGAGTTCAGTATTTAGGTAAGAAGGGTGAACTAACTCTTCAACTACAAAGCCTAGGTAAACTTCCACCTGAAGAGCGTCGCACTGCTGGTCAAGAGATCAACAAAGCGAAAGGTGCTGTTCAACAAGCGATCGCAGCTCGCAAAGACGCACTACAACGTGCAGAGCTTGAAGCGAAACTAGCTGAAGAAACTATCGATGTGAGCCTACCAGGTCGTCGCATTGAGAACGGTGGTCTTCACCCAGTTACTCGCACTGTTGAGCGTATCGAACAGTTCTTTGGTGAGCTTGGCTTTAGCACTGAGTCTGGCCCTGAGATCGAAGATGCATTCCACAACTTTGATGCACTAAACATCGCAGACGATCACCCAGCTCGTACTGATCACGATACTTTCTTCTTCAACCCTGATCTAATGCTACGTACGCACACTTCTGGTGTTCAAATCCGTACGATGGAAAACGGCAAACCGCCATTCCGCTTCATTGCTCCGGGTCGTGTTTACCGTAACGACTACGATCAAACTCACACGCCAATGTTCCACCAAGTGGAAGGTATGTTAGTTGATGAGAACGTAAACTTCGCACAACTTAAAGGCATTCTTAACGATTTCCTTTGTAACTTCTTTGAAGAAGAAGTTGAAGTGCGTTTCCGTCCTTCATTCTTCCCGTTCACAGAGCCTTCAGCTGAAGTTGACGTGAAACGTAAAGATGGCAAATGGCTAGAAGTTCTAGGCTGTGGCATGGTTCACCCTAACGTACTTCGCTCTGTTGGCATCGACCCTGAGAAATACTCTGGTTTTGCATTCGGTATGGGTGTAGAGCGTCTAACGATGCTTCGTTACGGCGTAAATGACCTTCGTGCGTTCTTCGAGAACGACCTTCGTTTCCTTAAACAATTCAAGTAATCCGGGGCAGTCAAAACTATGAAATTCAGTGAATCTTGGCTACGCGAGTGGGTTAAACCTGCAATTAACAGCAAAGAGCTAGCTCACCAAATCACTATGGCTGGTTTGGAAGTTGACGATGTAGAACCTGTTGCTGGTGAATTCACCGGCGTTAAAGTAGGTAAAGTGGTTGAGTGCGGTCAGCACCCAGACGCAGACAAACTACAAGTAACTAAAATTGATATCGGCGAAGAAGAGCTGTTAGACATCGTATGTGGTGCATCTAACTGTCGTCTTGGCCTAACTGTAGCAGTAGCAACAGTTGGCGCAGTACTGCCTGGTAACTTCAAAATCAAGAAAGCAAAACTACGTGGCGTTCCATCGCACGGCATGCTTTGTTCTTTCTCTGAGCTAGGTATCGACGTAGAGTCTGACGGCATCCTTGAGCTACCAGAAGGCACAACGCTAGGCATGGACGTACGTGAGCTTCTTGAGCTTAACGACGTAACTATCGACGTAGACCTAACAGCAAACCGCGCAGACTGCTTCAGCATCCGTGGCCTTGCTCGTGAAGTTGGCGTACTAAACCGCGCAGACGTTACAGAGCCAACAGTTGACGCTGTTGCAACAAGCATAGAAGACACAGTATCTGTTGAAATCAAAGCAACTGATGCTTGTCCACGTTACCTTGGCCGTGTGGTTAAGAACGTAAACGTGAAAGCGGAATCTCCAATCTGGATGCAAGAAAAACTGCGTCGTTGTGGTATCCGTTCAATCGACCCAGTTGTAGACATCACAAACTACGTGATGCTAGAGCAAGGCCAACCAATGCACGCATTTGATCTCGCTAAGATCGAAGGCGGCATCGTGGTTCGTCTAGCAGAGCAGGGCGAGAAACTAACACTTCTAGATGGCAACGAAGCTGAACTAAACAGCAACACACTTGTTATCGCAGACCACAACAAAGCACTAGCAATCGCTGGTATCTTTGGCGGTCAAGATTCAGGTGTTACGACTGAAACAACAGACGTACTTCTTGAAGCAGCATTCTTCGCACCGGATCATATCCGTGGTCGCGCACGTGCTTACGGCCTTCACACAGATTCTTCTCTACGTTTCGAACGTGGTGTTGATTCAACACTTCAAGCAGCAGCTATGGAGCGTGCAACACAGCTTCTAGTTGAAATCTGTAGTGGTGAAGTTGCGCCAGTAAACGGCAGCGAATCTGAAGCTGATCTTCCTAAAGCAAACGTAGTTGCTCTACGTCGCGCTAAGCTAGATAGCCTACTAGGTCACGAAATCCCATCTACAGACGTAGTGGAAATTCTTACTCGCCTAGGTTGTAACGTTGAAACGACAGACGCTGGCTGGACGGCAACGTCTCCATCTTGGCGTTTTGATATCGCAATCGAGCAAGACCTAATTGAAGAAGTAGGTCGTATCTACGGTTACGATAACATTCCAAACCAAGCGCCTAAAGCGGCACTTAAAATGAATGACCACAAAGAAGCTGACCAACCGCTTAAGCGCGTTCGTGACCTTCTTGTAGACCGTGGCTACCACGAAGCAATCACATACAGCTTCGTAGAACCAGAGCAGCAAAAACTTGTTGTACCTGGTGTTGAGCCGCTAATCCTGCCATTCCCAATCTCTGCGGATATGTCAGCAATGCGTCTTGGCCTAATCCAAGGTCTACTAAACACAGTTGTTCACAACCAGAAGCGTCAACAGTCTCGCGTTCGTCTATTCGAATCAGGCCTACGTTTCATCCCTGAAGCAACTGCTGAAAACGGCATGCGCCAAGAAATGATGCTTGCGGGCGTTATCTCTGGTACTCGTGGCGAAGAGCACTGGGACATTGCAACTAACACTGTAGATTTCTTCGATCTTAAAGGTGACCTAGAAGCCGTTCTTGAGCTTTCTGCAAACGAAATCGCATACAGCTTCAAATCTGCGAAGCACCCAGCACTTCACCCAGGTCAAACTGCGGCTATCGTAGTAGACGGCAAAGAAGTGGGTATCATTGGTACTGTTCACCCAGAACTAGAGCGTAAGTTTGGTCTTAACGGCCGCACTATCGTATTCGAAATCGAATGGGCAGCTATCAACACTCGCGTGCTTCCAGAAGCAGTAGCAGTATCTAAGTTCCCTGCAAACCGTCGTGATATCGCAGTAGTTGTTGACGAAGCAGTAGCTTCTGGCGACATCGTAGAAGCGTGTATCGCAGCGGGTGGCGAATTCCTAACAGGCGCTAAACTGTTCGACGTATACGTTGGTCAAGGCGTTGAAGAAGGTAAGAAGAGCCTAGCAATCGCACTTAGCCTACAGTCTGTAGAGCGCACACTAGAAGATGCAGACATCGCTGGTTCAGTAGATGCTATCGTAGCTTCAATCTCAGAGAAATTCGGCGCAGCACTTCGCGACTAATCTCTTCTGATAGATAGAAAAACTAAAGGCCTCGCATTGCGAGGCCTTTTTTTGTTTTTGACATTTTAATCAAAAATTGAGTTAACTAGTCGAGCAAAGGGATTTTTATCTTTTGTTGTAGACGCTGTTGTTCAAGTAAGGGAATATCAAGATTGGTAGAAATCCAATTTTTATCTGTATGTTCAACATAGTTTAAGTGAAGGTGCCTCACAAGGATATCTTGAAGTAACCGTCTTGTTACAATATTGTCCCCCAGATTTTCCCACAAGCTTTCCAATTTTTTCTTTGGGATCTTCTTGGTAAACTCAATATCAATTTGAATTTCAATCAGTTTAGCTACTTCAGTGTTGATGTTGTTAGCAATTTCTTCATAGAAGCCTTGTAAATCTTTGTGGCCAACTGACAGTGCCGTTTTTCTTATAACATTTAAAGACATTGAGTAAACAAAAGTCCAGTAGTAAAACCTAGCTTCCTTTGTGATTCTTTTATCATCCCAACTACGTTTTGTAGATATTAGCCGATGTATTTCATCTACGATCTCTTCTTTTAACTCTTGAGTTACCCCTAAATAATAGCCTAAAAATCTTAATCCAACAGTATATGCCTCATGGCCTAATTTGTTTAATAAGGGTTTTGGTAGTGAGCCTTTTCTATTTCTTATAATTTGCCCTAATATCTCTAATGCTCGATAGGAACGATTCACATCTAATAGATCTTGGTTAACTATCTCCATATCTTCGTCGTCATTTTCCTTTACTTCAAATTGCTCTGCTAATAAAGATTCTTTCTCTATTTCATCTTTTTCATCCAGTATTTTTTTTCTTTCTTCTTCGACATCTTTTCGATTGTCAATAACCATTTTTGGGATTTTTGAGGTGAATTCGCTCAAGAATTCCAATTCATCTGTATCTAATGTCGCTGCTTTTTGATTTGAGAATATATTAGAAACACGCTCAATAATGGTATCAATAACTACTCTTTGTTTGGTGTGGTGAGTTACAAATATTAATATATTTGCATGTTTTTCAGAATGAATCCGCTCACACAATTCTTTAACATGACCTAAAATGTTTTCATTTTCGGCGAGGCTTTTAGCAATAAAAAAGTAAAATAAATATTTATACTGGAATTTATGATTATCGTTATAATCTTTGACGATTATTCGTGATTTTAGTATTTTGTTGAAGAAATCGTCATGCGAGTTAATTAAATAATTCTCGCTATATTTTTTTTGGAAGTCAGGTATTTCATCTCCAGAAATCGTATTGCTTCCTTTTGAATAAATGTAAAAAGCAAGTTCCGAAAGATAGTTGAAATAGTCTGAATGTTGATCATTTCTAATATTAACCCTCTGGAGAGCGTCAATGATTAGTGAGTGGTAGCAGTGCCCGTATGATGTAAGTGAAAAGTCATTAGATGAATTAGTTTCTAAGATTTGAAGAATCATTAAGACAAAAATTGGTTTGCTAAGGACAATGTTTCTCATCATGACAGATTCAATGCTTTGAACTAGGTAATCATGTTGGCTCTGCATTTCACTTACGCACCAACTTTCATCTCTTCCTAAGATATTCCATTTATCGACGAGTTCGTCTTTCTTCTTAGAGCCTAGGCTTTGTAACTCATAAATTGTGTAATCTTTGAATTCATTTATTATTTGATCTTGCATTCTCATCATCGTATCAGATGTAATAATGACACTTTGATAATTTGAAATTTCATGAGAAATGAGGTTTTTCATAAATTTCTGATTGAGAGGTGAATCTGTAAGACTGTCGATGATGAGGATCACATCAGCACGTCTAAGAAAGTCACTATTTAAATACTGTTCTGTATAAGATTTTTCAACTAGCTTATTAAATTCATTCGCCTTTTTTATATCTTCCCCTTTTAAATATATAGGCGTTAATCCGTTGGAAATAGCCTTAAGGTACAGAACTTTTGATAAAGAAGTTTTTCCAGATTGTTCATCGCCAAGAAAAATCTGTAGCTTGTCTTTAAAATCACCAGATTCAATTAAATTCTTTGAATCAACAAAAACATCTGTGTTTTCTATTTCGTTATTTATTCTTTTTAAATCAGGGTATACAAATAGATCTAATAGTTGAATGTCTTCGACACCATTTTTTTGAATAGTGAAGCCTAAATTATTTAGAAAACTTTTAAAACTTGTACTTAATCTACTATTGTTTTCTGATTTTTCTTCTAAAATATTACTTTTATAAGTCGAGCTTTCATCTAAAACATCCAGAACTCCTTCTATCTCTTTTGATATCTCGAAGTAAGCTTCCTCTCCAAACTCTTTTATCGACATTGCGTCAAGTGGCATATTAAAATGTTTTAATTCAGAGTTACTATAATGACATTTAGATGCCACGATCGGAATTATTCTAAACAAATCATGCTCGTTATCTTTATAACGTTGTAATGCTATTTCTTCTTCAACTTTTCGACAATAATCAGAATTGAGAAAGTTTTGAGATAGAAGAAAAATCACGATGTCACTTTCAATTAATTTCTTCTTTATTATATCATCAAATCGGTCGCCTACATTCATTTCCCTATCATGCCAGATCTCTAATCTGTTGTTGTCTGATAAAGGTCTTAGATAACTAATTATTCCATCTTTGATTTTTGATTCTTCTCTTGCGTAGCTTATAAAAACTTTATATTTTTTCATCTTAGGACTCTTTCGCAAAAAAAATTATGTGATGTAGAAGGATGAGGCATATAATAGACTCAAATGTATTTTCTATGCTTGTATCAGTATTGAATATTATTAATAAATTGTTCAATATTACCAAGGTAAAGAAAAGTGGAGTGATGTACTTAATTATTATCTTGTTGGTTTTACTAATATGGCTTTGCTTTTTCTTATAGAAATCACTTTCTTTCTTGAATATGTGACCGTGATAGTTGGCATTTAGTTCTCCCTCTAGTTCCTTTACGTATTTATAACCTCTCTCTATTGAAGAATGAAACTGAGTATATTTTATGAAACATAATAGAGATAGAAACCAGAGTGCTAAGGAAGAGAAGTTGTGGCTAGGTATAGACCCTATCTGGCAGGGTAGA
>NZ_JBFRVF010000097.1:0-20679 GCF_041475025.1 Vibrio sp. 10N.222.49.C12
ATGCTCGGCGCACAATAAAAAACGGCCTGCAATGCAGGCCGTCTTGTAAATGTCATAAGTCAGTTCAGTGTTTCCACAGAGCGTTAACTCATTTCGTCAACTGAGTTAGTCACGTAGGTAGATCAACCAGTACCACATACCAACAAAGATACCGCCGCCAATGATGTTACCGATGGTAACGGGCAGCAAGTTGTTCATCAGAAAGTCCATCATGTTCAGATCAACATAGTCCGCAGGATTAGCGCCCGTCATTGTCCAAAATTCAGCCGGAGCAAATGTTTTGATGCCGATAGCTAAAGGCACTTGGAACATATTTGCAATACAGTGCTCAAAACCAGCCGATACGAACATCGCTACAGGTAAAATCATTACCGCAATTTTGTCAGTCAGAGTACGTCCACTAAACGTCATCCATACCGCGATACAAACTAATACATTACACATGATGCCGAGCGCGATAGCTTGGATAAAATCATGGTGCATCTTATGTTGAGAGATCGCCATTGCATTCAAACCCACTTGGCCTTGGTCGAACATGTACTGTTTGGTCAGTAACATACAAGCCACCAGCAGCAATGCGCCAATCAAGTTACCTACATAAACCGTAGCCCAGTTCTTAACGAGCGTGCGCCAAGTAATCTTGCCACTTGCACGAGCAACCAGAGTCAGCACCGAACTGGTAAATAGCTCACCACCGGTAACAACAACGAGAATTAAGCCCAAGCTAAATGCAAGACCACCTAATAAGCGAGTAATACCCCACGGCAAATCACCAGCACCAGTCGTTACGATGGTGTAAAACACAAACGCAATACCGATATGTATGCCAGCGGAAATCGCTAGGAGAAAAGATTTGATTGGATCTTTGGTTGCTTTACCTACGCCAATATCTGCAGCGCGCTCAGCCATTTGTGGCGGTAATAATGAGTCAAATTGGTTTAGATTCATGATGATTTACATTTTGAAACATGTCGTCGGGAGCGCGATAATCCTCTCTTTCATTTCTGAATTCAAGAGCTATTTTAGGCACAAAATAGCTCTCACAGCCTTGTTGAAAGCAAATAGTCCGAGTTATTCCAAATTCATACGACTTTAGTAGTAAAAAGAAAACTCTGCTGAATGATTAGTTATCAGCATAGAAAATAACACATCTATAAATATCAACAAGTTAAGTTAAAAATCAAAGAATAACGTACACTAAAATGGCTCACAGAGCGCTTTTATTTCTAGATTTTGACATAGATCAACAGAACGTAAAAAAAGCGCCCTAAGGCGCTTTTAACTCAATCACAAATAAAGAAATTAGTGATGCTAAACCGAAGGTTCAATCACTTCTTCTGATGATTGTTCTAGGGTTGAATCCTCTAGAGTAGATTCAACAGCTGGGGACATCACATCAGAGTCACTTTCGTTGGCCACTTTGCCACCTAAGCTTTTCAAACTATCCACTAACTCTTCTAAGCTTTTAATGTGAGCATCACTCTTGGTAATCTGCTCACCGAGCAACTCACTGTGCTTGGTTGCTTCAGACAGTTGCTGCGCTTGCTTCTGGTTTTCAGACTCCAGCTTAGCTAATTGCTCAGTCAAAGTTTTAATCTCTGACTTTAATGACGCCGTCATGTCTGAGCCTTTCAGCGCTTTAACACTCGCTACAATTTTTTGAGACTGAAGACGCAATACAACATCACGGTGATCTTCATCATTAACCACTCGTGAAATGCTCAATAACTGGTTCTCTGCATTCAAAACCGACTGTTCGAACTGGTCGCCTTTTACGCTCGCCAGCACTTTGACTTCATGAGCAACACTGCGTACGTGGTTTAATTCGAACTCCGCAGCGTGAACTGCGTCTTCAATGATAGACTTTTCACGGGGACTGGCTTTCACTTGGCTTTCTGCCAAAGCAATTTGAGATGCCGCTTTAGCAAACGTCAGTGGAACAACGTCATCGAAATCTTCATCTTCCAAGAACTCTAATTCGTTCTTCAAAGGTTCGATGTATTTCTTATGCGCCACTTTAACTTCTAGTAAGCGAGCATTGTTAAGAAATTCCACCTGCGCTTCTTGAGCGTCTTCAAGCTCATCGACCAGCACATACTCGAACAACTCGCTGTATTCTGAATACAAACGTTTGTAGCTCGAGGTAAACATGGTATCTGCGCCAAGAAACTTCAGGTAATCCATTTGGACAATCGAATCCGCGAGTACTCGATCAGCCTTCTTCTTTAACACTAAGATCGAGTCATAGTTTGATTTGATCAAAGCGATTTTTTCATCGAAGGCTTCAGCGTAAGTTAGGCTCGAAAAAATGGAGTAACTCTTGGTTATCCGAGTTTCGTCTTTAAGTAAGTCCGCATAAATGCTTTCAGCATCATCCCATGCGTCTAATAGTTCATTGTAATTCTCTGGTGCATAGAGAGACAATTGAGCATGGTCTTCAAGCTTAACTTCCCATTCGGAGTAAACGCTTTGGACAGACTGAAATGAACGGACCTCTATTGTCGATTCATTATTGTTGTTTGTGGTTTGGTTCGCATCTGTCTGCTCTGAGGGTGTACTTTGACAACCTGAGATAGCAAATAGCATACTGATCGTTAATGCTACTTTGTTCGCTCTCACTTATGCATATCCTTTTTATACAATATTCGCTCAATGCAAATTATTTCTAGTCACAATATATTACAACCACTTAGCAATAAACATCACTGATGATTTAAGTGGGTGCAAATCACCCAATATAACCAAAATAAACTCATCACTCGATGATTAATCAATCAATTTGGTATCACTTATCAATTCTCTTTATTTGCTATTGCCTGAGCCGAGAATGCGCACTAAGGTGAAGGTAGAGAACGTTATGAATATATAGGTTAATTATGAAGTACAACGCTGAACATATTGCTGATTTAAACCTCCTTCTTCAATTTGATGTAAGTAGTGCAGCTACTGGAATTAAAGTCCATCAAGAGGCAGCTCAAGAAACTCAAGACGCTGTTAAGCGCCTATTCGAAAAAAACCTTTGTACTCAGCCAGACGGCGGTTACCTAACAGATGAAGGTATCGAGATGGCAGAGCGCGCAGACAAGCTTCTTCGCGTACTAAACTAAAGCTCCATTGTTCTAGTAAAAACTCCACTTGCTTCGGCCGTGGAGTTTTTTCATTTTTGGGCAAAGCTTTGTTAGGCTTATTGTAAATTCGTCATTTGCAGTTGTGAGGAACACATGGCTTCTATATTTATTGTCGGTGCAGGATGGGTAGGTGCACCTTTATCTGAACATTTAGAAAAACATGGTAACCGAGTAGTGGTCACGAAAACGACCCAAGCGGGAGCAGATGCCATTGGTAGCGAACAAATTCCATGTGAAGTGTTTAGCTTTGATTCATCCGATCCACAACAGACTATCGGGCGACTCTATTCATTGTTACTCGAAAACAACACTGAAATTGTGATTGGCAGCTTCCCTCCTGGCTTTAGAAAAGGAGCAGGACAAGAGTATGCCGACTACTGGCAGCAACTCACCAATGCATGTCAAAAGGCCAACATTAAAAAGCTCATTATGGTTAGTTCAACTACGGTATACCCAACTAAGCCGGGTGTGCTGAACGAGCTGGATGCATCACTCCCCCTTTCGACCTCAGATAACGAGCACGCGTCTTTATTTTCCGATAACGCACGAATCATGCTGCAAGCTGAACAGTCAGTGATTGATTCCGGTATCGACTACACCATTCTTCGCTTTAGTGGCTTAATCGGCCCAAGCCGTCACCCATCACGCTTCGCAAGCAAGTTAAAACAAGTCAGCACTCAAGCTCCAGCCAACATGCTGCACCTTGATGATGCAATTGGTGCTGTCGATTTCGCTATCAGTCAACTGCACAATGAAATAGTTAACGTGACCACACCAAATACAGTCAGTAAGGCGGAGTTTTATGCCGCGGCACTGAAAAGCGCCAACAGCAGTGAGCCTCTGCCCGCTGTTGTTGATACCCCAGACAAGTTAATCTCTTCGAAGAAGGTTCTCGACTTAGGTTATTCATTTAAATTCGAATCCACACTGGACGCACTTCATGACTGAACAATCTATTGCTAACAAAAATCCCAACATAAAACTGCATCGCTCAGTCGACACCCTTTGGAACTTTATGTCGATGGGTCACAAGGTTACGCCTTCCGACTGTATCTTTGTATTGTGTAGCAACGATACTCGCGTAGCTGAATATGCAGCCGAGCTTTATCACCAACAGATCGCGCCTTACATCGTTTTTTCTGGCGGTGTGGGGCGCTTTACCGAAAGAAGCTTTGAACGCTCAGAAGCAGAAACATTCGCTTCTATCGCACGAGATTGTGGCGTGCCTGACTCTGACATTATCATAGAGAAACACGCAACAAATACTGGGGAAAATGTACGATTCACTCATGAGTTGCTGACAGAAAAAGGGTTATCGCCGAAGAGGCTAACCTTAGTTCAGAAGCCCTTCATGGAGAAACGTACCTACGCAACCTTCAGTAAACAATGGCCTGACGAAACTTCCGAGATTACCGTGACGTCGCGATGGCAAACTTGGGATGATTACTTTAACGAAGAGTTGCCGTTAGATATGGTGTTAGGCGCATTAATTGCTGATTACGAGCGAATCAAATCCTACCCAGAGAAAGGCTTTCAGATTGAGATGCCGATCCCCGACGACGTTGACCACGCCTATCAAGCATTGAAGAAGCTCGGTTTCGAATAAGCAAAAGTTAGACTTTGAACAAAGTAAAAGCTCGGCAGGAAATAAAACAAAAGCTCGGCTTGGAAGAAAGCAAAACACAGGCCCAATAAACAAAAACGGTGACACTTGGTCACCGTTTTTCGTTCTTTCGCGTTAGCAAATAGAGCTGCTTATTTACCTAACGCTTCTTTGTAGTGCAGACGGCAAACAGAAACGTATTTGTCGTTACCGCCAATAGCCACTTGGTCGCCCTCAGCAATCGCCACACCGTGCTCGTCGGTACGAATTACCATGTTCGCTTTACGGCCACAGTGACAAATTGTTTTAAGCTCAACAAGTTTATCTGCCCAAGACAGTAAGTAACGGCTACCTTCAAACAGTTCACCCAGGAAATCGGTACGTAGGCCGTAACAAAGTACAGGGATGTGCAGCTTATCAACCACTTCTGTTAATTGGTACACCTGCTCCTTCGATAAAAATTGGCACTCATCGATCAAAACACAATGACGCTTTTCTTCCTCATTGAGCTTTTTGATCGCATCAAACATGTTGGTGTCATTTTTAAACAGCTGAGCTTCAGATTGCAGACCAATTCGTGAGCTCACTTTACCGATACCATAGCGATCGTCCAAAGCTGCCGTAAAGATCACTGGCGTCATGCCACGTTCTTGGTAGTTGAATGAAGATTGAAGAAGCGTTGTTGATTTACCCGCATTCATTGCCGAGTAATAAAAATACATCTGAGCCACAGAAATATTCCTGTTAATTAAAAGTTGAAGATAGAAAAGGTGAAAATAGAGAATTCGTGCTAGAAAAAAGGGCTGAAAATCAGCCCTTTTTATAAGATTTACTTACGACGCCAAGTCGTGCCTTCTGGGCCATCTTCCAGAACAATACCCAACTCGTTTAGCTTATCACGTGCAAGGTCGGCATTTGCCCAATCCTTTGAAGCACGAGAGTCGTTACGCAGTTTGATCAACGCTTCGATTTCAGCCACTTCGTCGTCGTTACCTGCCGCATCACCTTGTAGGAAGGCTTCTGGCTCTTGGTGAAGAATACCGATGATGTCTGCTAGTTCACGCATCAATGCACCCAGTCCGCTTGCTTTTTCAATGCTTTCAGGCTTGATACGGTTGATTTCACGAGCCATTTCAAACAGTACTGAATAAGCTTCAGGTGTGTTGAAATCATCGTTCATCGCTGTAGAGAATCGAGTCACGTACTCTTCGCCACCGGCAGGAGCGGCTGTAAGGTCTAGGCCACGAAGTGACGTGTATAGACGCTCTAGTGATGCGCGAGCTTGGTTTAGGTTATCTTCGCTGTAGTTTAGCTGGCTACGGTAGTGACCAGACATTAGGAAGTAACGTACCGTTTCAGCATCGTAATGTGCTAGCACGTCACGGATAGTGAAGAAGTTACCTAGTGACTTAGACATCTTCTCTTTGTCTACCATCACCATACCACTGTGCATCCAAGTATTTACATACTGAGTGCCGTGCGCGCAGCAAGACTGTGCGATTTCGTTTTCGTGGTGAGGGAACTGCAGATCTGAACCACCACCGTGGATATCGAAGTGGTTACCAAGAATAGACGAGTTCATTGCTGAACATTCGATGTGCCAACCTGGACGACCCGGGCCCCATGGCGATTCCCATGTAGGTTCACCTGGCTTAGACATCTTCCAAAGAACGAAGTCTAGTGGGCTGCGTTTTGCAGATTCAACATCAACGCGAGCACCCGCTTGAAGCTGATCAAGGTCTTGCTTTGAAAGCTTACCGTATTCGTCGAATTTCCTTACTTCAAACATCACGTCGCCGTTGCTTGCAACGTATGCGAAACCACGTTCAATCAGCTTTTCAACAAGCTCGATGATTTCAGTGATGTATTCTGTCGCACGAGGCTCAACATCTGGACGCTTCATGTTCAATGCATCAAAGTCAGCGTGCATCTCACCGATTAAACGCTCAGTCAGAGAGTCACAAGACTCACCGTTTTCGTTAGCGCGTTTGATGATTTTGTCATCGATATCTGTGATGTTACGAACGAAATTCAAATCGTAACCAAGGTAACGAAGGTAACGAGTTACTACGTCGAAAGAAACGAACGTACGACCATGACCAATATGACAGAGATCGTATATGGTTACCCCACAGACATACATGCCGACTTTGCCAGCTGTAATTGGTTTGAATTCCTCTTTCTGTCTTGTGAGCGTGTTATATATCTTCAGCATGATCTCTATCTATTTTATGGATTAATCAAAATAAGCTCGCAGTATAACAAGTCATACCTTAATAGGTAATCCCTAAAAGCAGGAATTATACCAATCACGGTAAGTAGATGGTCATAAATAGCGCAGAAAAAATGCTTGTGGACAAGGAAGCTCTTTTCGACAAAAAGTTTCGATAAGTAGTTATTCTACATTCAAAATTTCTAACGACGTTATCAAGTGTTTTAACAAGCTAGGATGGCCAGTTATTTACTACGATTGGTATTACCTCAAACATCCGAGTTAAGTTAATGATTTGGTGATTTGAAAGTCTGCCAACATGCGCTAGAATTCGAACTTCATATTAAAAAGACAGTAAGGTAACAATCATGATCATCCTTCACACAAATTTTGGTGATATCAAAGTTCAACTTAACGAAGAAAAAGCACCAGAAACAAGCGCAAACTTTCTACAGTATTGCCGTGACGGTTTCTACGACAACACACTATTCCACCGTGTTATCGATGGTTTCATGATTCAAGGCGGCGGCATGACTTCTGGCCTTAAAGAAAAGGCAACTCGTGCAACGATCAAGAACGAAGCAAACAACGGTCTAGCGAACAAAGTTGGTACGCTAGCAATGGCTCGTACTATGGAACCGCATTCAGCGAGCTCTCAGTTCTTCATCAACGTTAACGACAACTCTTTCCTAAACTTCCGTAGCGAAAGCCTAGACGGTTGGGGCTACTGTGTATTCGCAGAAGTTGTTGAAGGCATGGACATCGTAAACAAGATTAAAGGTGTTAGCACTGGTTCTATGGGTATGCACCAAGATGTACCTCTAGAAGAAGTGATCATCACTGGTACTACAATCGAAGCTTAATTCATCGCTTTCGGTTAGTATTGATGAGCCGATAAAATCAGGATATAGGGAGCGAATCGCTCCCTTTTTTTAGACCTATGAAAACATATTTTATATCAGATCTGCACCTTTCTCCGTCACGAGAAGACATCACAGACTGCTTCTTAACCTTTATGAAGAAAGAAGCCGTAGAAGCGGATGCACTTTACGTATTAGGTGACCTTTTCGAATTCTGGATTGGTGACGATGATAAGAGTGAATTCGCGACTTCTATCCGCCAAGCGTTTATCGACTTAGTGAAAACAGGCGTGCCTTGTTACTTTACTCAAGGGAACCGCGACTTCTTAGTCGGCAAAAAATTTGCTAAGCAAACGGGCGTACAACTTCTCGACGAAGTTTCTACGATCGATATCTACGGGCAAAAAGCGGTAGTATTGCATGGAGATACCCTATGTACTGAAGATGTAAAGTACCTCGCCTTTCGCGAAAAAGTGCATCAGCCATGGTTACAATGGGTCTTCAACCGAATTCCATTTTTCATCAAGAAGAAAATTGTTTCAAAGGTTCAATCAGATATCAAAGATGACAAGCAGACCAAGTCTCTCGACATCATGGATGTGACACAGCAAGAAGTCGAAGATGTGATGGAACGAAACAATGTCGATCTGATGATCCACGGCCATACTCACCGCCCAGACATCCATACATTTAATGCTAACAATTGTACTAAAACCCGTATCGTACTTGGCGATTGGTATACGCAAGGCTCAGTGCTGGTGTTCACGCCGCAAAGTTTTGAACTACAGAATCGAGCGTTTAGCAATAGCTTTTAACATCACGCTTAAACTTTCACTTTGATTATTATTGTCGGTCAGACTTTCTTAGAAAGTGTATGGTAATTTCTAGTGAATTAGCTATTATCTCTCTACCAGAAATAAACCGAACACAGTACCAAGTTGAAATATTCATACGTAGCGCGTCAACCAATACTCGACACAGGCAAGAAAACCATAGGTTACGAGTTGCTATTCAGGGATGGTCCTAAGAACACTTTCCCTGAAGTAGAGCCGGAGCTCGCTACTAGCCGTTTGCTTTCCGATCACTTCTTATCGACCCACTATAATACGTTGGGTGATAAGCTTGGGTTCGTGAACTTCCCATATGCAAGCCTAATCAACTTAGTCCCTACTCTGTTCCCCAAAGAAAGCCTCGTTGTTGAGGTTCTTGAAGACTGCGAACCAACAGACGAATTACTTGAAGCAATCAAAACCATCTTTGACGCGGGTTATACCATTGCGCTAGACGACTTTGTGCCAAGTAAAGCTTGGAAGCGCTTCTTACCCTACGTTTCAATTATCAAGTTCGATATCCGTTTGACGCCAATTGCCAAAGCAGCGATGTTTATGAACTCTCTCAAAGGGCTAGATATCAAGTTCCTTGCTGAGAAAGTAGAAACGTACGAAGAATACCAAGAAGCGAAAAAAGCAGGCTTCACCTACTTTCAAGGTTATTTCTTTAGCAAGCCAGAGATGATCCAAACGCGTGCGCTCAACCCGGCATTCCTGACGACCGTTCAGCTGTTAAAAGAGATTGCGCACGACCCTATCGACTTTGGTGAAGTAGAGCGTTTGATTACGCTCGATGTGACCATGTCGTATAAGCTACTTACCTACGTAAACTCCGCTGGCGGTTCACCAACAACGATTCGTTCATTCCGCCAAGCGCTTATTTACCTTGGTGAACAAAAGCTGCGTAAATTCGTTTCACTTGTGGCGATCGCATCAGCGAAAGAAGACAAGCCGGACTCACTCTACGGTTTAGCGGTATTACGCGCGCGTCAATGTGAGCTCTTAGTCGAGAAGATGAATGTGAAGGTTGAGCCAGGACAAGCCTTTTTGACCGGTATGTTCTCGCTACTGGATTCACTGTTTGACCAACCGTTGAAGCAAGTACTGGACTCAGTGCCAATCGACGATGAGATTAAACAGGCCCTTATCCAACGTAAAGGCGTGTTAGGTGCTGTATTGGCGATGGTGGTTGCGTATGAGCAAGCTCGTTGGGAAGAAGCGACTCGTATTCGCCAGCTTCTCAAACTGAGTGAAGCTCAACTTGGTCAAGCTTATGACGAAGCGACGACTTGGGCTCAAGAGCTATTGTCTCCAGCCTTGAAATAGTAAACTTCGCGCTAACACTTTGATAATTTCAATAACTTCAACAGAAACTAAACTTTGGTGAGCGATCGTTTCTTGGTAAACTCCCACGCATTCACTTATGGCCTCTTAATAGAGGCCATTTTTACAGGATCTGACTATGTCTTTATGCCCATGCGGTAGCAAAAATACTTACCAACAGTGCTGTGAATCAGCGCACCTTCACCACAGTGCTGTTGAAACGCCTGAACAGTTGATGCGCTCTCGTTATTCAGCGCACGTGTTGGGTTTAGTTGACTATGTTGTTGCGACTTACCACCCTAGCTGCAACGCAGAAGCGCAAAGAGAAGGTATTGCCGAATCTATCAACAGTGATTGGGCAGGACTAGAAGTCATCGATACTGCGGTAGGCTCGCACCAAGACGAAGGCTTTGTTGAGTTTAAAGCTTACTTCAATGAAGAAGGCGCACAATACTGCATGCAAGAACGCTCTCGCTTTATACGGGAAGACGGTCTTTGGTACTACATTGATGGTACCTTCCCAGAGCAGGAACAAACTACACAACCAGAAATTGACCCACGCTTAAATCAAACCGTTGAGAGCTTTAAAATCGGCCGTAATGATCCGTGTATTTGTGGCAGTGGTAAGAAATACAAGAAGTGCTGCGGGTAACTCGTTCGACTAAGAAGTCAGATTAAGAGAAGAGATTCCTGATGTCGCTTAGGCTCCTCGGAATGACGCAAAGTCAGAGGTTAGAAAAGTGACGTAGGGCTTAGAAATCTTGAAATCTTGAAATCTTGAAATCTTGAAATCTTGAAATCTTGAAAATTAAAAAACTAAAAAGCCCCGTAAACATGTTTGTTTGCGGGGCTTTTGTCTGTCTTTTACGCGGTTCTATTAATCTAAAGAGAGCTTACTTATGACGCTCTTTCAGCTTGTTTACCACATCATCCATCGATAAGCCTTGGTCTTGAAGAAGAACCATTAGGTGGTAAATCAAATCTGCTGATTCACACACTAACTCCGCCTTATCGCCCGACGTCGCCGCAAGCGCGACTTCAACGCCTTCTTCGCCCACTTTTTGCGAAATACGCTTGGTGCCACGGGCATATAGACTGGCAGTATAAGAAGATTCAGGATCGGCGTCCTTGCGGGCAGCCAATAGCTGCTCAAGCTGATGAAGCCACACCATCTGAGACTCTTCTTGCTTGTCTCCATCCCAACACGTTGTTGTACCTGTGTGGCACGTTGGACCAATGGGATTAACTTTAACCAGTAAGGTGTCGCTGTCACAGTCCAAGGCGATGTTTTGCAGTTGCAATACATTGCCCGACGTTTCACCTTTCGTCCAAAGACGCTCTTTTGTGCGAGAGAAAAACGTCACATTGCCAGTTTCACCCGTTTTCTCAAGTGCGGCTGGGTTCATGTATCCCATCATTAGCACTTGGCTTGACTGGTAATCTTGAACAATCGCTGGCACTAAGCCATCTACTTTTTCCCAGTTAATACGCTCTGACAATGCGCCTACTTCTGTTTTTGATAAGCTTACGGGTTCAAAACTCATAGTCGCACCTCTACATCTTGTTGTTTTAAATACTGTTTAAGTTCACCAATATTGATGACTTGTTTGTGGAATACCGAAGCCGCAAGTGCTCCATCCACGTTGGTCTTTTTATAAGCTTCAGCAAAGTGCTCCATTGCACCAGCGCCACCAGAGGCAATCAATGGCACATTACACACTTCACGCACCATGTTTAACTGATCGATATCATAGCCGTTACGAACGCCATCTTGGTTCATCATGTTTAACACAATCTCACCTGCGCCACGCTTCTGTACTTCCTGCACCCAATCTTTGGTTTCCCATTTGGTTGCTTTAGTACGCGCTTCATCGCCTGTAAATTGGTAAACCTGATATTTACCGGTTTCTTTGTCGAAGTATGAATCGATACCGACAACGATACACTGAACGCCAAACTTATCAGCAAGGTCAGTAATCAGCTGTGGATTAGCCAATGCCGGTGAGTTGATTGACACTTTATCCGCACCAAACTCAAGAATGCGCGCTGCATCTTCTGCTGATTTAATACCACCAGCGACACAGAAAGGGATATCGATCACTTCAGCTACGCGTTTCACCCAGCTTTTATCGACCACACGGCCATCACTTGATGCGGTGATGTCATAAAATACCAATTCATCGGCGCCCTCTTCTGCATAGCGTTGTGCTAGCGGAACGATGTCACCAATAATTTCGTGGTTACGGAACTGAACGCCCTTAACCACTTGTCCGTCACGGACATCCAAACAAGGGATTATTCGCTTTGCCAACATGCAAATGCCTCCTCTGCGGTAAACTTGCCATCAAGTAGCGCACGACCCACAATCACACCCGCAACACCGCTGCCTTTAAGCGCTTCGATATCAGCTAGGCTGCCAATGCCGCCCGATGATTGGAATTGCACTTGTGGGTACTGCTTACAAAGATCAACATAGAGCTCTACGTTTGATCCTTCTAGCGTGCCGTCACGTGAAATATCGGTACACAGCACGTGTTTAAGGCCAACCGTGAGGTAGTCTTCAATCAGCGCTTCAATAGTCACACCTGAATCTTCTTGCCAACCTGAAATCGCCACTTTACGTGTGCCGCTTTCATCAATGTTGATGTCTAGAGCCAGCACGATTTTTTCCGCGCCATACTTCTCCATCCAACCTTTCACCAACTCAGGTTGCTTAACGGCTGTAGAACCAACCACAACGCGCTGTGCGCCAGCTTCTAGCAGATCAACGACATCTTGTTCGTTACGCACGCCACCACCAATCTGGATGTTCGCAGGCGTGCTAGCAAGGAGCTTAGCAATCAAGTCTAACTGACGAGCCGTTGTGTCTTTTGCGCCCGTTAAGTCAACAAGGTGCAGCCAGCCAGCGCCAGCTTGGTGGTACAGATTAAACTGCTCTGCTGGGTCTACTTTGTATTCTGTTACTTGCCCGTAGTCTCCTTGGAATAAGCGAACTACTTGGCCTTCAATTAAATCTAACGCGGGAATAATCATTTACATTCCTTATATGGCAACGTTAGCCGCTGCCTAATCCTTATTACAATTCCAAGAAGTTCTGAATCAGCTTAGAGCCAGCTTTCGAAGATCGCTCTGGGTGGAACTGAACACCATAATAATTGCCACTTTGAACCGCCGCAGTGAACGGATTACCGTAATCACATTGTGCGATTGTGTAGTCGCCCACTGGCATTGCGAAGCTATGAACAAAGTAGAAGTATTCGCCTTCTTCAATGTCTTTAAATAGCGGGTGATTAGGCGTTGCTGTTACTGTGTTCCAACCCATGTGTGGTAATGGTAAGTCGCCCGTTTCAAGTAAACGAACTTCGCCATCACACAAACCTAGGCATTCAACTAACTCATCAGCCTTTTGACCTTTCTCTTGAGACAGTTTGCCTAACAGCTGCATACCTAAACAGATACCCAGCAGAGGCTTCTCAACTTGCTTGACAAGGGTAACAAGGTCACGCTCTTGCAGGTTCTTCATTGCCTCACTTGCTGTACCTACACCGGGTAGGAATAGCTTGTCGGCAGCAAGAACAACTTCTGGTTCTTTTGAAATTTCAACTGCGTAGCCTAAACGCTCAATGGCAAATTTCACCGAAGAAACGTTGGCACAACCAGTATCAATAATAACGACTTTTTGCTCTTTCATACCGAACCCTTACAGAACGCCTTTGCTGCTTGGTAACTCGTTACCTTCAACTTTGATTGCTTGGCGAAGAGTACGGCCAAACGCTTTGAACAGGCTCTCAATGATGTGGTGATCATTATTGCCATCAGAAGAAAGGTGTAGCGTGCAAGCCAATGTGTCAGTTAGAGAACGGAAGAAGTGAACCACCATCTCGGTTGAAAGATCACCCACTTGCTCACGGCTGAATTTAGCATCGAACTTCAGGTATGGGCGACCAGAAAGGTCTAACGCACACTGAGCCAAACACTCATCCATTGGTAGGCTGAAACCAAAACGGCCAATACCACGTTTGTCGCCTAGTGCATCTTTCAATGCTTGGCCTAAAGCAAGAGCGGTATCTTCTACCGTGTGGTGATCATCGATGTGCAGATCGCCTTTCACAGTCAGGTTCATTTGGAAACCACCGTGTGTCGCGATTTGATCAAGCATGTGGTCGAAGAAACCCATGCCGGTATCGATCTTGTTGCCACCGGTTTCATCAAGGTTTACTGCAACCTTGATATCTGTTTCTTTAGTGGTACGAACTACTTCAGCAATACGCGCATTAACCGTCAGATCTTTAACGATTTGTGGCCAGTTAAGCGTGCCTTCAGTTTCCGCATCCGGGCTATATTGAATACCGCGGATTGCCATGTTCTCTGCCAGTTGAAGATCCGTCATTCGGTCGCCAATCACAACAGAGTGTTGGAAATCGACTTTACCGCCTTGTAGGTACTCTTTAACCATACCCAGTTTAGGCTTACGGCAAGAGCAGTTGTCTTCGTCAAAGTGAGGGCAAATAAGCACGTCGTCAAACTTAACGCCTTGAGATTCGAAGAACTCCATCATCATATTGTGTGGTGCATCGAAATCTTCTTGTGGGTAGCTATCGGTACCTAAACCATCTTGGTTAGTCACCATCACTAGACGGTAACCAGCATCTTGCAAAGCAAGCAGGCTAGGAATTACTCGCGGTTCGAATTTTAGCTTGTCTAAACGGTCTACTTGAAAGTCAACTGGCGGCTCAACAATTAAGGTGCCGTCACGGTCTATAAAAAGTATTTTCTGTTGTTTACTCACTTGAACTTCCTTTTAATTTTAAATCTGGTGGCCTAGCTAAAATCAAACGCTAACCCAAAATATTGGTTTCACTTGCCAGCCCAATTAATCAACTCAAACTGGCAAATGTTATTACTGGTAAGCCTTTCGTTACTGATAAAAGTTACGAATGAATCCAAGTGTCTTTTCGCACTCTTCGCGGTTACCAATACTAATACGAACACAGTCTTCAATAGGTGAATTACGCAAAATAATGCCCGTATCCCAAGCCGCTTTAAATAACTCATCGCCGTTCGGGAATTTCACCAGTAAGTAGTTACCCCAGCCATCAAAAACCGTCACTTGAGGCATACCTAATAGACCCGCCTGCAAATACGCTCGGTTAGCACTTAAATCCAGAACTTGGAACTTAGCTCGCGCGAGTCCTTGCTCTGAGAGAGCTTGAACGGCAATGTCAGCAACAGGGATTGGCACAGGATAAGGAGCGATCACTTTCAACAGTACATCGATAAGCTCTTTATTCGCTAGCGTAAAGCCACAACGTAAGCCCGCCAAAGCAAAGGCCTTCGACAAGGTGCGCAGAATCGCTAGGTTTGGATATTGCTCAAGCAAATCAACGGTTGACGCTTCTGGACAAAAATCGATATACGCTTCATCCATCACCACAATCGCTTTGTCTTGTGTCATTTCAAGCAACTTGATGATGTCTTTGCGATCAACCAAATTACCGGTTGGGTTATTTGGGCTACAAACAAACACCACTTTTACGTTGTCGAGCTGAGCTTCGATAGCTGGAAGATCCAATTGCCATTCAGAAGTCAGAGGCACAACCTTACGCTCAACACCAATCGTCTCTGCACTGATTGCGTACATACCGTAAGTGGGTGGGCAGTAAAGAATAGCGTCTTCGTTCGGCTCACAGAAAGCACGAATCAGTAATTCAATACCTTCGTCAGCACCACGCGTTGTCAGAGTTTGCTCTGATTTCACGCCTGCGTATTGAGCGTAAGCATCAATCAGCTCTTTTGGCTGACATTCGCTGTAACGGTTAAGACGAGACAAGTTCAGGTTGTACTCGTTATCAAACGGAGATTCGTTGGCGTTTAGCCATACATCACCAGTACCGCCTATGCGTCTTGCAGACAAGTAAGGTGTTAGAGCCTGAACTTGTTTTCTTGCTAACTTTTCCATGCCCTACCCTTATTTCGCTTTATTTAACTTTTCAACTCGGATAGTCACAGCGCGTTTGTGTGCATCCAAACCTTCGGCTTCCGCCATTGTTACTACTGTTGGCGCTAGGCCTTTCAACCCATCGGCTGTTAGCTCCTGCACCGTCATTCGCTTAGAGAAATCAGCCAAACCTAGGCTTGAATACGTCTTGGTATAACCGTAAGTCGGAAGAACGTGGTTTGTGCCGGATGCGTAGTCACCTGCAGATTCTGGAGACCAGTCACCAAGGAAAATTGAGCCTGCATTATCTAGCAATGGCAGCAATTCACGGGGGTTCTTGGTTTGAACGATCAAGTGCTCAGGACCGTAGAAATTCGAAATCGCAATCGCTTGAGTGATCGATTCAGCAATGATGATTAAGCTTGAAGCCAATGCTTGCTGAGCGATGTTCGCACGAGACAGTTCTTTCAGTTGCTTTTGAACCGCTTCTGTTACTTGGTCTGCAACCACTGGAGATGGAGTTACCAATACTACTTGAGAGTCAGGCCCGTGTTCCGCTTGGCTCAACAAATCCGCTGCAATGAAGTCTGCATCAGCCGTTTCATCAGCAATCACTAACACTTCAGATGGGCCAGCTGGCATATCAATAGCTGCTCCGCGGAAGTCATTACTCACTTGGCGCTTTGCTTCCGTAACGTAGGCATTACCTGGGCCGAAGATCTTATCGACTTTAGCCACACTCTCGGTACCGTAAGCCATTGCTGCAACCGCTTGACCACCACCAACGTTGTAAACTTCGTCGATCTTACAAAGCTTAGCGACATACAAGATTTCATCAGCGATTGGCGGAGGTGAACAAAGCACAACCTTACGACAACCTGCGATTTGAGCAGGAACACCTAACATAAGAACCGTTGACGGTAGTGGCGCACTGCCACCGGGAATATAAAGGCCAACAGTATTAATCGCGCGCGTCACTTGCTCACACACAACACCAGGCTGCGTCTCAACCTTAATTGGCTGCGGCTTTTGAGCTTCGTGAAACTTCGCAATGTTGCTATAAGCTTGCTCTAACGCTTGCTTCATCTCTGGTGTTAGACGAGCACACGCCTCTTCAATCTCACCCGAACTGACTCGGATAGATTCTGGAGTTACACCATCAAACTTTGCAGTCAGCTTTTTAAGCGCGGCATCGCCTTCATTTCGTACTTTTGCAATAACATCAGAAACAGTCGCTGTGATGTTTGCACCTTCAGTAATAGCTGGACGCTCTAATACCGAGTCTTGCTGTGATTCACTTAAAGATTGCCAAACAACGGTTCTCATCGTCACTACCCCATCATTTTTTCGATTGGTAATACTAGAATCGAGCTTGCACCCAACTCTTTCAGCTGTTCCATTGTTTCCCAGAACAAGTTCTCTGTACTTACTAGGTGCACGGCAACTTTGTCTTTGTCTGTAGATAGAGGAAGAACCGTTGGATCTTCAGCACCAGGCAGTAGTGCTTTGATTTGCTCTAGTTGAGAGGTTGGCGCGTGAAGCATGATGTACTTCGACTCTTTCGCTTGTTGAACACCCTGCATACGAGTCAGTAGTTTTTCAATCAGTGCGGTCTTGTCTGCGTCGAAGTCGCCAACACGTTGAATCAGTGTTGCTTTCGATTGGAAGATAGCTTCTGCTTCTTTTAGGCCGTTCGCTTCAAGCGTTGCACCTGTAGAAACTAAATCAGCGATAGCGTCTGCAAGGCCAGCGCGAGGCGCGACTTCAACCGAACCTGTTAGCATACAAGTGCTGAACTCAACACCCTGCTCGTCCATGTAGGCTTTAAGTAGTTGTGGGTAGGTTGTCGCAATACGTTTGCCCGCTAAGTCTTGTGGGCCGTTGTATTCTTCGTCTTTATTAATAGCGATTGAAAGGCGGCAACCACCGAAGTCTAAACGACGTAGTGTGCGGAACTCTGAAGGCTCTTTAAGAGCAACACGATCTAGACGAACTTCTTCTAGTTCATTTTCACCGATGAAACCAAGGTCAACTACACCATCCATGATAAGACCTGGGATGTCGTCATCACGAACGAGTAACAAGTCGATTGGCATATTTAGTGAGTGAACCACTAGGCGCTCACCCATGATATTAAATTTAACACCACATTTTTTAAGTAGGTCTTGGCACTCTTTACTTAAGCGACCTTTCTTTTGAATTGCGATTCTTAGGCGTTGTGTCTGCATTGCTGTATCCCTGTGCAAATATTTGAATTTATTGATTATTTAAAAGCGCTAAAACTAAAAAACCCTCGGGGACTTTGTCATCCCGAGGGTTTAAATCTAAATTCTTTTGACTTAACCTCCGGGAGTAATCTTGCTCCCGGGTATACGTAAATCTCCCCGAAAGACTAGATAGGGTGATGATGGTGATGAATGTTCATTATTAATTTACGCATACTTATCAGCTCTTAGGTTGTTTGCTGTCTTGTCTCCACACTAACTAAGCTGACATCCTTTTTCAACCATTTATTCGAACTTTTTTCACGAAACTTAAAATTAAATTAACAGGCACAAAAAAGGGAGGCAAACGCCTCCCTGATAGTTTACTGATTAACTTTCAATTTTAGCTTTTGCACGTCGCCATTTTGCAGCGAGAGAAGTAAGCCAATGCAAAACATACAGCAACAAACGTTAGAGACGCTGCGCCAAATGCGATGCCAATTGAAGATGTCATACCTAGAGTGATGAAACCAATGCACGATACGAACGCTACAGACAACGCGTATGGAAGCTGAGTCGAGACGTGGTCGATGTGGTTACAACGAGCACCAGTAGAAGACAGAATCGTCGTATCTGAGATTGGAGAACAGTGGTCACCAAACACTGCACCCGCTAGAACCGCACTTAGCATTGGAAGAATCAGTGCGATATCCGATGCTGCAGCCATATCACCCGCGATTGGTAGCATGATACCGAACGTACCCCAAGATGTACCTGTAGAGAACGCCATAACGCCCGCTAGAAGGAACAACATAACCGGTAACCAGTGGTAATCAATGCTGCCTGTTACTAGAGACGATAGGTAAGAACCCGTTTTCATGTCGCCGATTACAGAACCGATAGTCCATGCAAACACAAGAATCAGAATCGCGCCAAACATAGAGCTAGCACCGATCCACATTGTTCTTGCGATATCAGTCATAGATAGCTTTTGCTTGAATACTGTCGCTAGTGCTACTAGTAAACCAATAACACCACCGTAAACAAGAGACTTACCTACATCCGTGTTTTCGAATGCGCCTAGAAGGTTGAATGCTTGGCCATCAGCAGCCAGCGCTTGGCCGCCTGTGTAAAGCATTGCAGCCACTGTCGCTACAATTAGCGATACGATTGGCATAACAAGATCAGAAACTGAACCGTTTTCGCTCTCTTCGATATCTAACTCTTCGTTTAGATCGTGAGCTTGCTTTTGATCGTTGTCACCTTCAAAGCCACGGCCTTGAGATGCTTCGATCTCATGCTCACGCATCTTACCAACGTCTAGACCGAACCATGCTACTGCGAACACCATTAGTAGTGCGAATACAGCGTAGAAGTTCATTGGGATAAGACGAACGTAAGCACCCAGTGCAGAATACTCTGTCACACCGTGTGTCACTAAGATGCCACCAATGATCGTGATGATGTAAGCACCCCAACTAGAAGCTGGCATGATCACACACATAGGAGCCGCAGTAGAATCAAGAATATAAGCTAGCTTAGCGCGAGATACGTAGAAACGGTCTGTAACAGGACGAGAGATTGCACCCACTGCCAAGCTGTTGAAGTAATCATCAACAAAGATGAATACACCTAAAAATGCAGCAAGCAGTTTTGAACCACGCTTGCTCTTAACTCGAGACTGAGCCCACTCAGCGAATGCACGAGTACCACCAGAAAGCGTTAATAGCGCTGTTGTCATTCCAAGAATAATTAGGAAAGCAATGATGCTCATGTTCCAAGTATTGACACCACCATCTTCGATGAAAACACCAGATGCTTTAGTAAATACGTAGCTAGCGGCATTACCTACTGAATAGTCAGCCAGTAAGATGGCACCCATAACGATACCGACACCCAAAG
This sequence comes from Vibrio sp. 10N.222.49.C12, assembly GCF_041475025.1. Lineage (NCBI taxonomy): Bacteria > Pseudomonadati > Pseudomonadota > Gammaproteobacteria > Vibrionales > Vibrionaceae > Vibrio > Vibrio sp. 10N.222.49.C12. The sequence goes on from NZ_JBFRVF010000097.1 coordinate 20,001, forward strand.
AAACCAATACACGGCGGGTAACAATAGCAAGGCTCAAAGCCACAAGGGGCGGAAGCAAAGATAAAGGTGATGTTGCAAAATCTATTAAATTCATGATCTTCAAAAACCAGTTTTTTATTTGGCTAGAGATCTACTGCAGACAAACTTGATACGGCTGACCAAGCTCATGTTGAACTAAGCGAAAGGGAAGTGAACACTTCACCCAACCCTACAGTAGCGCTCCATAGTTTAAAATTAAGACTATGGCAGTGTTGTACCTATTGAGCACAACCCCAGCAAATTGCTTAGATATACAATTTACTTCGGCAATTACACCTTTCATTCCCGTTCATTGGCATCACCCCAACGGAAGTTACTTTTTATAATTGCACCTCTACGTGCGATAACATTATTAACCGTGTAAACCAGAGTTTAACAACAAATTAACCAACACCTCGCATCAGGTAGCCGCAATTGTACTCATCAAGAGCAACAATGCAACATATCATTCCGAGAAAAATAGCTTTTTGTTAATGAACTAATCAATAGAAGAATAGTCTACATAAGTTGACTACTCCACCTGTCACATATCATTTTTTAAGATATTCTTAATAATTATTATAAATTCAATAGAAATACTGCTCTGAATTTTCAACTATTCATCTCACTTTTATATTTAAATATGTAATAGAAGAAATAC
>NZ_JBFRVF010000098.1:0-12293 GCF_041475025.1 Vibrio sp. 10N.222.49.C12
AAGAGAAGCTGCTTAATAAGCAAGCAAATGATGACAACTACCTTGAAAAACACCGCTTTTTGTCGATTGCCTTTAAACGTATGCTTAGGAATAAGCGCACATGGGTCTTTACCCGCTTCAAAGTAAGATTTTTTCCAAGTTGCTAAAGTTCGCCAACTCGGGGGAATGAGTTGTAATTCCGATTCCACAAGAGTTAAGAGAGGGTTCAAGTTTTTCTCGGTCCATCCGCCTTTTAAACGCTTCTCTACGAACGCGATGATTTTGATACGACGGATAACTTCTTGCTGTACCTTCGGTGATTGAGAATCAATAGTTGAGGATATTTCAATAGGTTCATGAATTAGCTCTATTGGAAGCTGCTGAGACTCTCCCTCTGAAGCTTCAAATTCATCAAAGAACCCAAATATGTTGTTAGAGTCCGATGGCATAGTTAACACCAAACGTAGGTTTCGAGGCCAAAGCCAATATTGTTGAGGTCTGTTTTGATTTGCCCCGAAGAGATCCAAGGAAGAGTAGAGATAAGTGTGTCTTGCTCCGATAAACCGAAATACAAAGACACCTCTTGTAGCTGCACCATTTGTTTTCGTTGAATAAACGCCAATACTAGCTTTTGAAACTCAGTCACGGTTCGCAATCCGGAATAACGGTGTAGTAACTTAAAGTTATCTAACGTCGGTCCCATTCTAATTTGTTTCTCAGTAACCAAAACTAAGCGTCTGTTGAACTCATTCAACGCAACCCTTTGTTTCTCTTCAAATCTATTCCTGAAATCAGGTTTGAGAATCTGACTAGAGTGTTTTACTTCGAAGAGGGTTGACTGCTCGTTGTGATCTGTTACTAAAAAATCTGGGGTATATCGGCACTTACGATTATTGAATTGATAGTGGAAGCCAAAAGGTTGAGAGGTAAAACTTTTAATGTTTGCGTTATATTCGAGGTGAAAGCAGAAATCGAACTCCAAAATGGAGAGAGTGCGAACAACCGCATCATTCTTCAAGCTCATGAACTTACAGATGTTGTGTACGTGAGATGATTTCTTGGTTTGGTCGAACATAGCAAATCACTTTTGTTGTAAACCTACAACAAAAAATAGACTATGAAGACTTATGGTGCAAATATGAAGACTTATGATGCAGAAATGAAGAAAGCCTGCAATTTATGCGAACATATATTGCAGGCTTCATAAGGGGTGGGAACCCAGCCACATCCCGGCACACAAGTCACTCGCTGCGGCTGCTCCCTTCCAGGCCTGACCGAGTTCACGAGCTATTGTTGCGGGAGGACCAGGCCCCCATAGATTCGTTTTCTAAGAGGCTTGCCTCAAAGAGTGATTGGATTATTAAGCATCACAGCAACCATTGCAAGCCCTTCCACCCTATTTTTGAACAATTGCGGTCTAAGTGCTTATCCTTTATTCAAACCACTAGAAAATCGCAGGTAAATTCACCATTTACCTGCATTTGGAAGGTTTGGATTGCTGGAGTACTAGATATCGATGTCTTCGTTATCTTCTGTGCGAATGATGTAGTCTGTCATCCACGCGGTACCTAATAGACACAACCACACCACAAAGACTGGGCTTGGTACTTCGATGCTTGGAGTAATCACCAGAGCCGCAAAGCCGACCGTTGGCAGTGTCCAACATAATAGTTTATTCCAGCGGAAGGTTTTCAAGCGCGTCAGCGTTTCCATCGATGCCATGATGCCCGTTATACACAAGGCAACCAAAGCGGCATAAGGTAAATCGGCTATCCATAATGGAAGTATTAAGCCTAATGACCACCAGCTGTGTCGGCTGGCAGGCTTAAGATGATTTGCCGCCCACCAAATTACGATGATAGATAAGGTCTGAAGTGTGGTAACCCACGGGACGCCTTCAAGCTTGCCTGCTGATTGTGTCACCATGATCCCGACCTGCAAAGTAGTCACAATCAAGCCGGAAATAATCACGACCGACAAACTACTGCGTCTTGAAAAGACCACCATCAATAGCGGGAACAGTACCCACGCACTGACAGACAGCGTGATAGGCTGCAAAGGAAGGGTTAGACCATAAGTGGTCATGGCAGCAAGCAAAGCTAATCCTGCTATGCCTCCCTGCGGTAAAATCCATAAGGCAGGAATGACCATTGCAAGCACCGGGATATCTCCCTCACTTAAACTGATTGCTCTCGCGCAAACAACCGCTAATAATGTGGTGATCAAGAACTGAAACGTTGTAAATACCATAGCCCTCTCCTTCTACCGATCCGTGGTACCATACCAATCGTAGTAATTAACTGGTCACCCTAGCTTGTTAAAAAACTCGATAACCTCGTTAGATTTTTTGATTGTAGAATAACTACTTATCAAAACTTCTTATCAAAAAGAGCGGCCTTGCTCTCAAGCTTTTTCCCTGCGCTATTTTTGAACACTTACTTACTGTGATTGGTATTTATGAACTAGGAACATTTAGTATGGACCAATTTTTAAGCCAAATCTTTGCTGTGATTCACCAAATTCCATATGGGAAAGTAACAACTTATGGAGACATAGCACGTTTTTCAGGATTTCCGGGCTATGCGCGCCATGTTGGTAAAGCGCTGGGTAACCTGCCAGAAGGTAGCAAACTGCCTTGGTATCGAGTGATAAACAGCAAGGGTGAAATATCTTTAAAGGCTGATTCGTTCGACAGACAAAAGCAGCATTTGGTTAAAGAAGGGGTTGAGGTGAGTGATGCAGGAAAAGTTAAACTCAGAATATACAAATGGCAGCCCTAGAGCTGCCACTAATCGTCAATTCAACTGGCTAAGTTAAGCCAATCAAGATGTCTTAACAGTGGCATCGATTTCTGATTAACGAACACCAACCAAACGTAGGTCTGCTTGCTGTGTATTTTCTACATCAGTAATTACTGACTTAATCGTGTCCGTTATGAAACGCAGTTTACCGTCAACATGAATCGATGCGCGCATGTTGTAACGGTGGTTAGCTTTAATTTTGTCGTTGTCGTAGCTCAGCTCGAATGCGAACGGTACTTGCTTACCGTCTGTGGTGAACTCTTGAGTTGCGATAACCGTCGATGGTGCATCAGCCAGTGAGATATCTTCTAGCGTAACGGTAACCACTGCATTCTCTGGCAATGCAATTCTTTCACGGTAGCTTACTGTTCCTGAAATCACTTGAGTGTTCTCTGCAACCACTTCTTGAGAAGCGCTCGTTTCTGATGTTGCTTGGCAACCAACAAGTAGGCCAAACGATACTAAAGACGTAATAAGAATTAGAGCCTTTTTCATATTCAATTTCTCTCAACATGTTTGCCGGACTCGGCAAATCTACTCACCAATTATAAGAGAGCTTTCATATTCTGTCTTGAAACCCTATGATTTATTGACAGATATCTGACTAAGCTAAATGATTAACACCATAATCTGACACCCATTTTACGAAGAGGAATGCTGGCGATGAGTCAACCTTTACAAGAATTACTAAGTTTACTTCAGCTAGAAAAACTGGAAGAAGGTTTATTCCGTGGGCAAAGTGAGAACCTAGGCCTACCACAGGTATACGGCGGTCAGGTATTGGGACAAGCGCTTTCTGCTGCTCGTTATACCGTTCAAGACGACCGTAGTGTTCACTCGTTCCACAGTTATTTTCTGTTTCCCGGCGATCCTGAAAAACCAATCATTTACGATGTTGAGAACCTACGAGATGGACGCAGCTTTAGCACACGCCGTGTAAAAGCGATTCAAAATGGCCGCCCTATTTTCTATCTCACTGCTTCTTATCATGGCGATGCGCCAGGGTTTGAGCACCAGATTTCAATGCCTGATATTCCGGGACCAGAGAACTTTGCCTCAGAAACTGAATTAGCGAGCCACATTGCGGAATTCTTACCAGAGAAACTGCGCAAAACCTTCTGTGGCGAAAAGCCGATTGAGATGCGTCCGGTGACGGTGGTAAACCCACTGAAACCTAAGAAGACGGAAGCGAAACAATACCTTTGGGTAAGAGCGAATGGCGCGATGCCAGACAACCACTTGATCCACCAATACCTGCTTGCCTACGCATCGGATTGGGGATTCTTAGTGACGGCGCTTCACCCACATGAAGTCTCTATCATGACGCCAAATTTTCAAGTGGCGACGATTGACCACTCAATCTGGTTCCACCGCCCATTCAAAATGGACGAATGGCTGCTTTATGCGATTGAAAGCCCAACGGCAGCGAACACTCGCGGCCTAGTGCGCGGCGAGATCTTCAACCAGAAAGGTGAGCTGGTAGCGACAGCAGTACAAGAAGGTGTGATGCGTTTTACTAAATAGCACTCAAATAAATAGCGGATAAACGCTTCTTACAAGCCCCAAATACGCACAAACAAAAAGAGGCTAGGTTTAATACCTAGCCTCTTTCTTTAATGACGCCTAAGAAAACTCGTCACGCAAAAATCAATAAAACCTACTCAACTTCTAACGTTGGCTCAAACTCGCCTTGAACTCGCGTTTTAATGCCATCACCTGCGTCTCGTAGAAGGTTAAATGGCGATAACACTACGCCTTTCACCGCGCCCTCAGCGGCTCCCTGAGCGAGTTCCTTACTCTTATCAGCTAACAAATTAGCTTGTGCCAAAATACCTGGGACTTCCGCTCGTAGCATTTCAGATTCCGTGACGATGACAGGAATAGTCTGTTCGCGGTAAGACTTACTTTCAGCGAGCATTGGTGGCATTACGTCTACGCGGTATCTCTTTAATTCAGTTAATGTTGGTGGAATAACATCGGTTCTTACCTGCTCGACTTCCGTTCGAACATTTTTCACTTCATCTAATATCGCAGGGATTTTGTTGTCGACCGAGGCTACGGTTTGATTCACATCATCGATCGTCTTTCTAACTTCTTCGACAGTGTTTAACACCTGAGGAGCAAGATCGCTGACATGTTCTGCAAGCGCTAATAGCTCTTCTACTTTGAGCCCTTTGGTGAGGCCCGATATGTCTTCGATAACTTGCGGGTAAGTATCAACGATTTCACCGACTTTATTAGTCAATGAGTAGATGGTGTAACCCAAGTAAAAAATGGCGACCGCCAGTACCAGCTGGATAGCGGTAGATACTTTTGAAAACATGAATAATCCTTTTCTTTATCGCAGAGACGAGATCTAAACTGAGAAGATAGTTAAACTAAAGCGATAGTTAATCTATTACTAGGCGCAGCTTAAAGCGGCAATGCTGTCGTGTACTTCAATGGTTCCATCGCAAACGTCGAGGTCACATTAGAGATACCATCAATGCTATTCACCAAGCGCTTATAGAAATCATCAAAGCACTTCATGTCTTTAACCTGAACCTTCATCATATAATCATATTCGCCAGCCATGCGATAGAACTCCATCACTTCTGGAAATTCCGACACAGTATTCACAAAACGACCATACCACTCATGAGAATGATCACTGGTTTTCACCAATACGAACGCAGTAAAGGAAAGATCCAGTTTTTCCGGGTTCAGCAGTGCAACTCTTTTCTCAATAATGCCGTTCTCTTCGAGGCGCTTAAGCCTTTTCCAACAAGGCGTTGTAGTGAGATTGACCGCTTCAGAAATATCGTTCAATGACAGGGTGCTGTCTTCTTGCAGTAACCCTAATATTTTTTTATCTACGGCATCTATCACACTTTCACCAAATCGCATTTAAAGAGAATAATTTTCTACAATTTAAGCAAAACAAAGCAAATATGGCAAAGTTTTTCTCTCCGATTATAGATAAATTAGAACCATACCAATTACAAAGAATTCCTACACTCGATCAGGAGAACGTTTATGTGCACTGACCATCAATGGATTAACAACGCGATTCGTAAAATTGAAGCGGACTACCAACGCTCAGCGGATACGCACCTTATCAAGCTCGATCTACCAAGTATCGAAGGCATTGATGTTTACCTTAAAGATGAAAGCACACACCCTACAGGCTCTTTAAAGCACCGTTTAGCGCGTTCTCTCTTCTTATACGCTATCTGTAACGGTTGGGTTGGCCCAGAAACCACGATCATTGAATCTTCATCGGGCAGTACTGCGGTGTCTGAAGCTTACTTCGCTCGCCTACTTGGCCTTCCATTTATCGCGGTAATGCCAAAATGCACAGCGAAGAAAAAGATCGAGCAAATTGAATTCTACGGCGGCCAAGCGCATCTTGTGGACCGCTCAGATGAAATTTACGATGAGTCTCGCCGTTTAGCAGAAGAATTGAATGGTCACTACATGGATCAATTTACTTACGCTGAGCGCGCAACCGACTGGCGTGGTAACAACAACATCGCGAACTCGATTTTCAATCAAATGCAGATGGAAGATCACCCAGTTCCGGCTTGGGTAGTAATGAGCCCAGGTACTGGTGGTACTTCAGCGACGATTGGCCGTTTCATTCGCTACCAACAACATGAAACTAAGCTTTGTGTTGTCGACCCTGAGAACTCTGTATTCCACGAATACTTCCAAACAGGCAATGCGAACGTGAAAGGCAATACATTCAGCAAGATTGAAGGCATTGGTCGCCCACGAGCAGAACCAAGCTTCATTCCTGGTGTGGTTGACGAAATGCGTAAAATCCCAGACGCAGCAAGTATCGCAACGACACATTGGTTATCTGACATTCTTGGTCGCAAGGTCGGCGCATCAACCGGGACTAACATGTACGGTGTGCTTCAGTTAGCCAGTGAAATGAAAGCACGTGGCGAAAAAGGTTCTATCGTGACTTTGCTATGTGACAGCGGTGAGCGTTACCTAGATACTTACTTCAATGACGAGTGGGTAAATCTGAATATCGGTGACCTACAACCTTATGCAGCGAAGTTAGAAGCTTTCTCGCAAACGGGTGAGTTGGCTTAAGTTCAAAACCGATAGTTCGAAATAGAAAAGAGCCCTTGATGGGCTCTTTTTGTTTATTCATTCTATTAGTCAGCCACTAACGAGAACAAATTACTCTGGCTTCTGCTTCGCTTCAAATGCCGCGAGTTGTTCAGGCGTCGCTTTTGGTTGATGGTTTTGTTTCCACTCATCGTAAGTCATGCCGTATACACGCTCACGAGCGTCATCGATATCCAAGTCTAAGCCTTGTTGCTCTGCTTCCGCTTTGTACCATTTACTGAAACAGTTTCGGCAGAAGCCAGCCAAGATCATCAGATCGATGTTCTGCACATCTTTATTGTTATCTAGGTGTGCTAGCAGGCGACGAAAGGTTGCTGCATCCAGCTTATCTTGTTCTTCTTGAGAAAGATCTTTGTATTTAAATTCAGCCACTTTACTTTCCTTTATTCGATCTATTGTATTAATTCGTTGAGCTCTGTTTGTTATACAAAAAAAGCCTGCAATTCGCTAGGAGCAAACGCAGGCTTTTCAATATTGTTACACTATTCCGTGTTCATTAATCGTGCGTGTTCATTGGCCGTGCGTGTTCATTAACCGTGACTGCTTCTTCCCACGTTGTCATGGCTAAGCTCTTTATTAAGTTCCGCTTCCACGTGACCCGGAGAGCGTGTTGATCCTGAAATCAGTCGGTACATCGCAGGGATAACGAACAGAGTTACCAATGTCGCGAAGCCCATACCGAAGAAGATAACCGTACCCACAGCCACTCGGCTTTCATAGCCTGCGCCCGTTGAAGTAATCAATGGAATTGCACCAGCCAGCGTCGTGAATGCCGTCATCATGATTGGACGTAAGCGTCGAGCAGAAGCATCAATGATCGCCTTTTCAAACTCAATACCACGGTCACGAAGTTGGTTAGCAAACTCTACGATCAAGATACCGTTTTTGGTTACCATACCGATCAACATGATCATACCAATCTGGCTGTAGACGTTGAGCCCTTGACTCATCAGCACCAAGCCTAAGAAGCCACCGAAGATACCCATAGGTACGGTGAACATCACCACCAGCGGGTTAATGAAGCTTTCAAACTGCGCGGCCAGTACCAAGTATGCGACCAGCATCGCTAGCGCAAACACCACTAGGATACTTGATTGGTTCTCTTTAAAGTCTTTTGACTCGCCAGAGTAGCTCACTGAAATATCACCCGGTAGCTGTTCAATCGCTTGTTCATCAAGGAAATCGAGCGCGTCACCCAGCGTGTAACCTTCCATTAGGTTCGCTTTAATGGTCACCGATTTCTGCTTGTTGTAGTGCGACAAACGAATCGATGAAGCCACTTCTTCAATGTGCGTCAGCGTATCAAGTGTAACCAGCTCACCAGACTGAGTTCGCATGTAGATTTGGCTTAGATCGTTCGCGTTGTTGAAGCTGTTTTCATCACCACGCAGATACACGTCGTACTCTTCACCACGGTCAACGAAGGTCGTTTCACTGCGGCCGCCAAGCATGATTTCTAACGTATCTGAAATGTCTGAAACGCTAACACCTAGCTCTGCTGCACGCTGCTTATCTACGGTTACCAATAGCTCTGGTGTTTTCTCAGAGTAATCGATGTCCGCGCCTTCCATCATTGGAGAATCTTCAGCCGCTTGCTTTAAGAGCTCTGCCCACTTCTGAAGTTCAGAGTAATCAGAACCGCCAAGTACGAATTGAACAGGCTCACTTGAACCACCTTTGAAGCCCGGCATGAACGGGAATACACGCACATCTGGAATGCCGTTCAACGATTTACGAACTTCGTTCAACGCTTCTTGTGCGGTAACGTCACGCTCATCCCAGTCTTCTAGGATCATGATTACGAAGCCCGTTTGGTCACCCGCATTACCACCAAACGCTGGTGATTGAATACTGAATGACTTCAAGAAGCCCTGACCAAGCAATGGCATTAAGCGTTCTTCAACGATGTCCATGTTGGCAGACATACGGTTGTAACTGGTTGCATCGGCACCACGAACAAACGCAAATATAACACCACGGTCTTCTTGTGGCGTCAGTTGCGACGGCACTTGTTGCATCAAGCCATAACTACCGCCCATACACGCGATAATGATGATTGGAGCGGCCCAACGCCACTTAAGAGCACGGCGCAATACCGCGCGGTATCCAGACTCAAGCTTGCCAAATACGCGCTCGACAAACAAATTGAAACGGTTTGGTTTAACGTTCGCTTTAAGGATCTTACTGCCTAGCACTGGCGTTAGCGTTAATGCGACTAGCGACGAGAAGATCACCGACATCGCAAGCAATACAGAAAACTCGGTAAACAATAGGCCAACCATGCCGTCCATGAACGAGATTGGTAGGAATACCATTACCAATACAAGCGTTGTTGCGATTACCGCGAAGCCTACTTCACGAGTACCTTTATAGGCCGCAAGCAGAGGTGACTCACCACGTTCGATATGGTGGAAAATGTTCTCAACCACCACGATCGCATCATCTACCACCAAACCAATCGACAGGATAAGTGCCATCAGGGTAATCAGGTTGATGGAGAAACCGAAGTAGTACGCGGCAATAAACGACGAGATCAGAGATACAGGTACGGTTACCGCTGGAATAAGTGTTGCACGTGCTTGACCAATAAAGATGTAAAGCACAAGGATAACCAAGCCGCCCGTGATAAAGAGCGTGCTGTATACCTCTGAGATTGAACGGTCAATAAAGACTGTTGAGTCATAATCGACAGCTAAACGAGTACCGTCTGGCAAGAACTTTTGAATTGCTTCGACTTCTTTATGGACTAAGTCAGCCACCTCAAGTGGGTTCGCATCTGACTGAGGCACGATACCCATACTTACGTTAACAACGCCGTCACTCTTAAAGGTCGAGTTCTCGTTTTCTGCGCCAATGTAAACATCCGCTACGTCTTTCAAGTAGATAGGTGTGTTATCAGAGGCACGTTTAACGACTAGGTATTCGAAATCTTCAGCTTCAGTGTAAGAACGAGCAGTACGAACCGACATCACAATCGCATCGTTACGTACTTCACCACCCGGGCTTTCAATGTTCTCACTGTTCAACGCAGATGTGATGTCGGAGGTAGTAACACCACGACCCGCCATCTGCGCAGGTTTCAGCTTGACGTACATTACTTTGTACAAGCCACCTGAGATATCCACCGAGCTCACGCCAGAAATCAAACTAAAGCGGTCAATCAACACACGTTCGGTGTAGTCGGTTAACTGCGTTCGGTCCATCTCTGTCGAACTTAAGTTGATGTAGACCGAAGCTTCACCACTACCATTGTTCTTATAAACAATTGGGTCGTCGGCTTCATCGGGCAATGAACGCTGCGCACGAGCTACAGCATCACGAACATCACTCACACCGGTATTGAGGTCGTAACCAAGCTCAAAAGTAATCGTGATACGCGACATACCGTTACGCGTTGTGGATTCGATCTCATCGATACCACTGATGCCGGATAACTGGTCTTCAAGGTTGGAGGTTATTTGGCTTTCAATGATGGTGGCAGACGCACCCTCATAACGAGTACTGATCGATACTACCGGGCTTTCAATATCTGGCATCTCACGAACCGCGAGCTTATTGAAAGAGACAATACCAAACACAACCAATAGTAGGCTCAATACGACGGCCGCTACTGGTCTCTTTACAGAAACATCAGATAACAACATTAGTTAGCGCCTTCTTGTGCTTTTTTATCACTTGCTGCATCAGCTGGGCGATTAACGGCAAGCTCTTGAACCAAGACGCCGTCACGCATGTTCACGATACCTTGCACCACGATCTTCTGGCCAATTTCGATGCCTTTGTCGATCACGACTTCGTTATCGATACGTGCCCCAAGGAAAACTTCTGTACGAGTTGCTTTATTATCTTCGTCGATAACATAAACGAAACGCTTCGTACCTGAATACTCAAGCGCTTGAACTGGAATGATTGGCGCTTCCACTGGTGGGAAGTCCATATCCGCCGCCACTAACATACCTGGCTTTAGATAATCATTATTGTTGTCGAAGTGGATTCGAACTCGAAGGTTCAAGGTTTCAGCGTTAATACGAGAATCAATGCCTACTACAGTACCAGTGAACTGAGTGTCGCCCCATGCGCTAGTGCGAGCCGTTACTTTCATACCTTTAGACAGTTTAGAAAGGTAGCGCTCCGGGATCTGCAGATCTAATTGCATTACCGATAGGTCATCTAAGGTCACGAGTTCAGTACCTGCTGTCACCATTTTACCGCGGCTAAAGTCGATAAAACCAACAGTGCCCGAGAATGGCGCGCTGATGTGAAGATCTTTCAGATTGGCATTTGCAGCAGCTAAACGAGCGTTGGCAATCTCTACGTTCGTTTTCTGAGCGTCAATTTCAGTTTGCGTGATCGCGTTACGTTTCACTAGGCGTTGAAATTCCGCTAGCTTACGTTGCTCGTCTTTTAGATAAGCTTGCGCTTCTGCAACTGCCGCTTTTGCTTTGTCATCGTCGAGTTGAACCAACATCTGCCCTTTAGTGACATCTTGATTGGCTTTAATGTTGATAGAGTCCACTCTGCCAGCCACTTCAGAAGTGATCATTACCGATTGGTCGGCTTCTAGCTTACCGACCAACGAAAGAGATTGGCTAACTTGGTGAATATCAACCTGCTCAGTAACAACAGTGACAGTGCTTGGGCCCATACGTTTAGCGAGTACGGCTGGAGACGCCATAAGAATAGACAAGCTAAGCAGGGTTAAAACAGATTTACGCTTCATAATAATGGTCTGCAAGTAAGTTTATACCAATCACAGTGAGTAAGTGGTCAGAAATAGCGTAGGGAAAAGGCTTGAGAACAAGGCAGCTCTTTTCAACAGATAGTTTCGATAAGTAGTTATTCTACAATCAAAATATCTGACGCTGTTCTCGAGCATTTTAGCAAGCTAGAATGACAAGTTACTTACTACGATAGGTATTATTATCTATAAATGAAATTAACCGTATTCTATCAACTGATGAATGCTGTAACGTCAAGAAGTGTAAATCTAGATTAAATTCCATTTACGTTTCATCACGTTTTAGACACATTGAACACAATACAGAAAGCCTGTCACCTCAAGGTGTTACCTATCAGTACGTAAACCTTAGTACAGATGTTCACTTCGCGAGCAATATGCGTACTTTTCGCCATCTTTGCCCAAAAAGGCAGCATTTAACACAAAACCATAAGAAAAACCCTTTACAGGTTTAGCGTGTTTGCTATGATGCGCTCCGCACTTGAGAGATGCGTTGGGAAAAACATCTCTTTAGCCTATCCATTATGAGTTAGGAAAAAACACCCTGGAGGGGTTCCCGAGTGGCCAAAGGGAGCAGACTGTAAATCTGCCGGCACTGCCTTCGATGGTTCGAATCCGTCTCCCTCCACCATATTCTTCTTACCTCTTTTAAG